>JBQCEJ010000050.1:0-2825 GCA_051960355.1 Verrucomicrobiota bacterium
CAAATGGAAGATGCCGCCAGTGTATTGGAAAGCGGCAATGAACCAGTTTGCCATCCGCTACCCAGACCGATTTGTGGTTCCATCCGTGTGAACCTCAAATAAAAATGAACCCGCCCCACACACAAAATCACGGACAGGCCCGCGGACAATCCAGCTTGCAATCTGATAAACTGAGCGGGTTTGCCGGCCTCGCCTTTCCGCACCGATGACTGGGATTGATCGCGTTGCGTCAAACGTCTCCTCTCGACTGGATTGCCCGGTTCACCCTATCGGACGCGCGAGCTTTGCGATAATCTGATCGCGTGGCGAAACCAAATTGCATCGAGCTGCCGACGGGCGAGAAGATTGCCATTCTCTATGAAGACCGAGCCGTCCTGGCGATCGACAAACCGCGCGGTTGGATGATTGTGCCGTTCTCGTGGCAGAAGACGAATCGCAACTTGCAGGCGGCGCTGACTTCCTCGATCGCCGCGGGCAGCTTCTGGGCTCGATCCAGGAATTTGAGATTCCTCCGCAACGTTCACCGGTTGGACGCGGAGACGACCGGGATTCTGCTGCTGGCAAAAAGCCCGGGTGCGGTTGAGACGTACGGCAATCTGTTTGAAAGCCGTCAGATGGAGAAGGTTTACCTCGCCGTGGTTCATGGCGTGCCGACGCAAACGGAATGGACCTGCCGCTTCAAGCTGGCTCCAGACGCGGACCATCACGGTCGGATGCGCGTGGATCCCGATCACGGCAAGGAGGCCGAGACTTCGTTTCGCGTGTTGCAGACCGGTTTGAAAACGTCGCTCATTGAAGCGCATCCCTTCACCGGTCGGACGCATCAGATACGAATTCACCTTAAAGAGTCCGGCTTCCCGATTGTTGGCGACGAACTGTATGGTCCGGAACCGAAGCCGAAAATCGGACTCGGTTTGCGCGCCGTGTCGCTTGCGTTCAAGGATCCGTTCAATCGACGCCCGGTCCGGATTCGCGCTTCGAGCGATGAGTTCATCCGCGGATACGGATTCATTCCGCTGGCCAAACCGGTTTCGTAGCCGCTGCTTGCCCGGCGGCAATGGCTCGCTAATCATTTTTGGCCGTGGGTTGGGCCAAATTGTGTGGATAAATGGCCAAGATGCGTACAGTCTCTGAACCACTCTCGTTTAGCTTGTTCCTCGAACAACAAGCACATACAACCCGAGAGCAGCAGGCGGTCCGCGCCGGAAAATTTGATGAGTGCAATCACAGTTGAATCCAGCAAAACAGGCCAGTCGGCCATCACGAGTCGACAACGGTTCGTCAACGCGGCGAACTGTCGTCCGACGGATCGTCCGCCGATGTGGCTGATGCGGCAGGCGGGCCGGGCCTTGCCGGAATACCGCAAGTTGAAGGAGACCTACACCTTTGTTCAGTTGGTGCAAAATCCCGAACTGGCCACAGAGGTTACCCTTCAGCCGGTTCGCCGCTTCGGCTTCGACGCCGCGATTCTCTTCAGCGACATCCTCGTAATCCCGGAAGCCCTCGGCCAGACGTATCACTTCCGTGAAACCGGCGGCGTCGTGATGGATTTCGCGGTGCAGTCCAAAGCGGATATTGAAAAGCTTTCCGTGGAGAAAGTTTGCGAACGGTTGAGTTACGTGGACAAGGCATTGCGCCTGTTGCGCGCTGAACTCGGCGATAAGAATGCGCTGATCGGCTTTACCGGTTCACCTTGGACTTTGGCGACGTTCATGATGGAAGGCGCCAGCGTTCCAAAGTATGGCCGCGCGCTCGCGCTCTTTCGCGAAGATCCAAAAACATATTTCGCCTTGGCGGAAAAGCTGACGGCGGCGGTCACCGCCTACTTGAAAATGCAGGTCGCGGCGGGAGTCGATGCGCTTCAAATTTTTGACAGTCATGGCGGGCATCTGGCGGCGAGCGAATTCCAGGAAGCTTCCGGGCGCTGGATGCGCGAGATCATTTCCAATCTTAAGAGCGATTCTGCGCAGCCGGCACCGCCGATCATTGCATTCTCTCTCGGGACGCACGGGAACTGGCCGGATCTGATCGCCACAGGCGCGAATGTCATCGGCATTGACTGGCAAACTTCTTTGGCTCAAACCCGGCAATTGATTCCCGAGGGCATCGGTTTGCAAGGCAATCTGGCGCCGTCGCTGGTGAGCGATGCCACGCCGGACGTGGTCGCGAGCGAAACCAAACTCGTGCTGGACGCCATGCGCGGCCGGGCCGGTCACATCTTCAATCTGGGCCACGGTCTGACGCCGGCGGCCAAGCTGGAAAACATTCAAAGCCTGGTGGATACTGTCCGGAATTATCGATGAAAACGCTGAATGTAGATTTGGATCTGGTGCGCAAATACAACGTGGCGGGACCGCGTTACACCAGTTATCCGCCCGCGACCAAGTTCACGGACGGAATCTCCTGGGAACAGCTTTCCGAGCGGATCGAAGCGAACAACCAATCGGCGCGCGATCTCTCGATCTACTTTCACATCCCGTTCTGCGAAACGCTCTGCTGGTTCTGCGGTTGCACGACGGTCATCACGCTCAATCACGACAAGGGCAAGGACTACATCAACTATCTCGGGCGCGAAGTGGCGAAAATGGCGCCTCGTCTGAATGCTGAACGGGAGGTCGTTCAACTCCATTTCGGCGGCGGCTCGCCGACGTTTCTGCGCCCCGACGAGATTCGCCGGCTCGGCGACATCATTCACAAGCACTTCAAGTTTTCACCCGAGATCGAAGCCAGCGTCGAGGTTGATCCGCGCCGGCTCACGCGCGATCATCTGGTGGCGCTGCGCGAAGTCGGCTTCAACCGCGCTTCGATGGGCGTGCAGGATTTCA
>JBQCEJ010000051.1:0-5242 GCA_051960355.1 Verrucomicrobiota bacterium
CCGCCAGTGTATTGGAAAGCGGCAATGAACCAGTTTGCCATCCGCTACCCAGACCGATTTGTGGTTCCATCCGTGTGAACCTCAAATAAAAATGAACCCGCCCCACACACAAAATCACGGACAGGCCCTCTTTACGCGGCATGATTTTCAACAGCCTCAAACCTGCCTTTAACCTTCCCTGACTGGGCAACCGCGCTGGCTGCCGATCCATTGCTGCCTGCCGTTTGGACCCAATAAAGCCCGACAACCGCAGACCACACCTACAGGAGCGATTCTCAGGTTGCAGGAGCATTTTGCAACCTGTTTGGACCCTCAAGCAGCTTGATTTGACCCTCAAGCAGCTTGATTTGACCCTCAAGCAGCTTGATTTGACCCTCAAGCAGCTTGATTTCACCCTCAAGCAGCTTGATTTGGCCCTCAAGCAGCTTGATTCGACCCTCAAGCAGCTTGATTTGGCCCTTAAGCAGCTTGATTCGACCCTTAAGCAGCTTGATTCGACCCTCAAGCAGCTTGACTTGACCCTTAAGCAGCTTGTTTTGGCCCTCCTTCTTAATGGTTTTGGTGATTTTTCGCTATTCACAGAAACGGCGGTCTTAGATCGCCGCTACAGCCTGCGGGAATCAGGGATGCCGGAAATTCCAAGCTTGCGCGTGGCGAGTCGAGCAGCACACCGGCATGCAGCTCAGTTTTCCCGCACACCTGCGGCACCTTTGTTTTCGGTTGCCTTGAGGATTTTCTTATCCAGGTTCGCCTGGAACTGAGTTGAAAGATCCGGCAAATCCCGCATTTGCTTGTAGAGCCGGATTGCCTGATCCCACATGCCCAAAGCTTCCGCCAGACGAGCCGATTCGAGCCCGGCTTTCTGGAACCAAAACCAGTCGTTCTGTTCACCTGGTCGCAACTCTCTCCGGAAGGTGAACGCTTCCAGATAGTGTCCCAAGCCCTCGGTCAGGAGTCGCTTCTGTTCTTCACCCGTTTTGCCCTCCGACTGTTTTTCAGCGAGTATTCCCAGCCCGATCATCGCCTGCCGCTGGGTCGCAATGGAGGCAATGGATGAGTTGATCGCCTTGCGATATTCGTCCGCAGCCTTGTCGTAAAATCGCGGATCCGACGCGCCCAATTCTTTGTAGCAATCGCCCAGGCGGCCACAGGCGATCGGCACCTGAGCGTTGGTGGGAAAAAATTTGGGAATGGAATTGAAGTAAGTGGCCGCTTCCTGCAGATCGACGAGACGGTTGGTGGCTCCGGGTTCCGTTCGCGCCATGAAAGCATCGCCGGCCGCCATCGCCGCCTGGATTTTGAGATCGACCGGGCTCGTGGGATCATTGACGAGATTCGTGAAGTACCAGATCGCTCCTTTGTAATCGAACCGCTTCATCGCCGCTCGGCCGGCCATCATCCTGGCTGGCAGAAACAACTCCGAGGAGGACCAGTTGGTCTGGAATTGGTATTGGTCTTCAGCGTTCTTGAAATCGCCGCGTTGGAAGTAGAAATTGCCGACCCACCATTGCGCCCGCGGAGCCAGTTCATTGGTGGGAAACTTCGCCACGAAATTCGTGAACATCCCGAGGGCATTGGTCTCGAATCCCGCCTTGTAAGTATCCCAAGCGCGCGCGAACTGGACGTTCGGCAGTTCCGTGTGATTGGTAAAGGTGCCAATCCAGGAATCGTAGTTGGTGACTGCGGCCGCCCAATTTCCCTCTTTCTCGTAGGTGCTCGCCAGGGCGAGGCCGACTTGCGGCAACAGCACGCTGTCAGGGAACTGCGTTTCAAAGTCTCCCAACAATTGACGGGCTTTGGCCGGATCCGTCCGCGAATAACTGTCGCCCACGAGGAAGAGGCAATGATCGCCCGCCAATCCGTTCGGGTACCATTTGAGAACGTCGCGCATGGCGTCCTGGGCGACCGGCAAATTGGTGGCTGCAATGGCCGCGCGCACCGTCTGATACAATGCCCGTTCGAGATACTTCTCTTTGATGACCGGCACGGAATCATAACTGTTCGCCAGCAATCGATAGGTCGCCACCGCGGGTGCGAAATTGCCGGCCATGTATTGCGCGTCGGCCTGCTTGAAGCGGGCGATCGCCTGATCTTCCGAAACCGGCAACCGCTCGGCCGCGCGGCGAAAACTTTCCGCACTGGCGGAAAACTGCTGGCTGTACCACTGGCACCAGCCTTTGCCCAAAAGCGCTTTGCCGATGAGCAGACTGTCCGGAAAGCTTTCGAGCAAGGCATCAAAGCGGGCGGCGGCCTGTTCGATCAGGTTCGTGGAGACCTGGCCCGCGCCGACGGCCTGTTTTAATTGCAATTCACCCAGGCTCAACAAAACGATGTCGGACGCGGCCGACCTCGGATGCTGATTCCAGAAGTTCTCCAGGAAGTGAACGGCATCGGCGGTCTTGTTTTGGGCGAGGCAGATTTCCGCGATTTTCAAAAGCGCGCTGCGTTGCTGATCGACTGGCGCATTGGTCGTGAGATTCTGATAAACCGTCAGAGCCTCGTCGTAGCGTTTTGCCTGTTCGAGGATGCCGGCCTGCAACGCGTAACTTTCCGCCTGCAACTGTTTGCTGCCGGCCGAAGCGGCCAACGGAAACAGGTTTGTCGTGTTGGACAAAGCCGTCTCGATTTTGCCGTCGCCCAGATCGATTCGACATTGCAGATACCAGCGGCGCCAGGAGGCTTCCGGTTTGAGATTCAAGGTGCCAAGCCGCTGTGCCGCAGCTCCGGCCGCCTCGAAATTTTTGACGGCCAACTGCGCTTCGCCCAGCAACAGGTAACCTTGGGAAATCCAGTCGTTCGTCACAGTGCCTGTGTACCGCTGGAAGACGCCGTTGGTCTGACCCAGTACTGCAATGACCCGAGGCCAGTTTGTGAGCCGCGCGCAGGCGGTCGCTTCACCGACACAGGATTCCAGGCGGACGCTTGAGGAGGGAAAGCGTTCGACCAGTTGATGAAAAGCCTCGGCTGCGGCGGAGAAGTTTTTGTTACCCAGATGCGCGCGAGCGGTCCAGTAAAGATATGAATCTTCCCATTGGCCGGAGCGGCCTTGATTGGCGGCCAGCAGCTTGATCGCCTCATTGAACTGACCGGCTGTGACGGCGGCTTCGGCCTGGTAGAGAATCGCCTCCGGGACGCGCGGCGAACTGGGAGAATTGGTGACGAACGCCGCAAAGTCTCTCGCGGCAAAATCCCAAAAGCCCGCCTGGAATTTTTTCGCCGCCTTGCTGAAATCGTTGCTCTCGGCGGTAGCCGCCGCGCACAGCGCCGCTCCACCACAAAGCCAACCCATGAAAAATATGATCCGGCACAAACGCACCATGCCTCATCACTCTAAACAATCCTTCTTCGGCACGGAAAGAATGAAATCGCCGGACTGAAGTTCAAAGGCCCGACGGGCGCGTCCTTTACGGATTCAAAACACGGCTCAAATATCGGCCTGTATAACTTTCGGCACAGCGCGCCACTTCCTCAGGCGGACCTTGCGCCACGATCTGTCCCCCGCCGTCGCCGCCCTCAGGTCCAAGGTCAATCACCCAGTCCGCGGTTTTGATGACATCGAGATTGTGCTCGATGATCAGGAGCGTATTTCCCGAGGCGCGCAGTTTGAAGAGCACTTCCAGCAGCTTGGCAATGTCGTGGAAGTGCAGCCCCGTCGTCGGTTCATCCAGAATGTACAAAGTGCGGCCGGTCGCTTTGCGGCTCAATTCGGCGGCCAGCTTCACCCGCTGGGCTTCACCGCCGCTCAAGGTGGTTCCGGACTGCCCCAGGCGAATGTAACCCAAACCGACTTCCGCCAGCGTCAAAAGCGGATCGTAAATTTTCGGGACGGCACGGAAAAACGTCACGGCTTCATCGACGGTCATGTCGAGGATGTTCGCGATGTTTTCGCCCTTGTAAGTGATCTCCAGTGTTTCGCGATTGTAACGGCGGCCATTGCACGCCTCGCAGGTCACATAAACTGGCGGCAGGAAATGCATCTCGATCTTGATCAGGCCGTCGCCCTCGCATTTTTCACAGCGACCGCCTTTCACATTGAAACTGAACCGGCCGGATTCGTAGCCGCGAATCTTTGCCGCAGGCAAGCGCGAGAACAGATCGCGAATGGCGTTGAACATGCCCGTGTACGTCGCCGGGTTGCTGCGCGGCGTTCGGCCGATCGGGGTTTGATCAATGACGATGACTTTGTCCAACCCTTCAAAACCTTTGAGCGCCCGATGCGCTCCAGGGCGTTCCTTGGAACCGAAAAACTTCCGGAACAGTGCGCGCCGCAGAATGTCGTCCACCAGCGTGCTCTTGCCGGAACCGCTCACGCCGGTGACGCAGGTGAGCGTTCCCAGCGGCACACGCAGGTCTACGTTCTTCAGATTGTTTTCACGCGCACCAAGAATCTCCAGCCAGCCGCGATCGGCGGACGGCTTTTGGCGTTGCTTGGGAACGGGGATGTTCAATTCGCCCGTCAGATATTTGGCCGTGAGCGAATGCTGATTGTCCAAAACTTCCTGAAGTGTTCCCGCGGCGACGAGTTCTCCGCCGCGAACGCCCGCGCCGGGACCCAGATCGAGAATGTAATCCGCCTCGCGAATGGTGTCGGCGTCGTGCTCGACCACTAGGACTGAATTGCCCAGATCGCGCAAGCCTTCGAGCGTGCGCAGGAGCCGGTCGTTGTCGCGCTGATGCAGCCCGATGCTCGGCTCGTCAAGAATGTAAAGCACACCCACGAGGCCCGCGCCGATCTGAGTGGCCAGCCGAATCCGCTGCGCCTCGCCGCCGCTGAGCGTGCCGCTCTCGCGATTGAGCGTGAGATAACCGAGTCCCACGTTCTTGAGAAACCCGAGGCGCGCCCGGATTTCCTTGATGATTTCATTGGCGATCTTCTGCTGAAATTCCGAGAGCCTGAGTTCAGCAAAGAATTGATCGGCTTTATCCACCGAAAGCGCGCATACGTCCATGATGGACAATCCGGGCAGTGAAACGGCTGCGACCGTCTGCCGTGATGGCGCCTCCTCAGCAAGCGGATCCGCGGTGCCGCTTTCCTGGATGACCGCTTTTTCAGAACCCAGACGCACGGCGAGAATTTCCGGCTTCAGCCGTTGGCCGCCGCAAGCGTCACAAAATTGCGGGCTCATGAAAGCCTTGAGCCGGTTGCGCGTGAATTCACTTTCGCTTTCCTGATACAGCCGTTCGAGATTGGGAATCACGCCTTCGAAAGGCCGCGTGGTCTTGCTCATCTTGCCCGCGCGCC
>JBQCEJ010000052.1:0-2606 GCA_051960355.1 Verrucomicrobiota bacterium
GCACGGATAACTCCGCCGTTCGCGCGAAATATCGGTTGCTAGGGCTTGGAAGCACTTCCCGCAGCTTTGGTCAGCTCTGAAACCAATTCCTCCGAGGTCCATTCATTTCCGATGAAAATTGTCTGAATGCGGCTGGAGGGATCGATCACTACCGTTCGCAGGTTGTGATCAAAGCCGCCGTTCTGATCACGCCAGAACTTCAGTCCGAGTTGATCCGCAATCGCGGTGATGTCGATCAGGGCGCCCGTCGCGAATGTCCAGTGGTTGGAATCGTAGTTGTAACGTTCGGCGTAGCGCTTCAATACCGCCGGTTTGTCGAACTCGGGATCGAACGAGATGGTCAGGAGATGCCAATTCGTCGGCGCATTTTTCAGTGCCAAAAGCTGTTGTTGGGTTTCCGCAAAATTTCGGGCGGTCTGCGGGCAAAACGTCGGAAAAGGACAGCGCGTGAAGAGAAAATTGATCGCGAGAGCCTGACCTTTGAACTGCTTGGTGCTGAACGATTGCCCGATCTGGTTCGTGAAATGATATTCGGGAAGGACGTCACCGACATCCAGCGGATCGACATCTCGGACGAACCGAACCGGGCCGGTGGTGGGCAGATCGTTTCGCTTCGGGCCGGTCTTGCGGATTTGATCGATCCAGCCGTAGGTGTCCGTGACGGTCATTCGAAACGTCACCGGATCGCCGGCTTCGATTCCCGCGAGGTCGTTCGTATCCTTCACATCGAAGAACATCGTCATCGCCTGCATGTAACCAGGGATTTCCTCGTGCTTGATCTTGACGGATTTCTCGTCGGGTTTGACCTCGATGACCAGGCCCTTGACCTGGAACACTTGTTGGTTGGTCTTCGTTGAAGTTGCCTCGGCTGACGACGCGCTTTGAGGCGCGACGAGAGCCAGGGCCGCTGCGAAAAACAGGGCGAGGTGCAAAGTCAAAAATCGAAACATACCAAAGAGTTTAGCTCATTAGGCACTTTGACATGCTGTGGCGTTCAATTCTCAGTCGCCATGTTACGCTCTCGCCGAGATATGCGACGCCGCCGATGCGATCGCCTGCAAGTCGCGGTGAAGCTGAACTGCTGTGCAATTCACCAAAACCCGTTCGCGGTCTTTCAATCCGGATAACCGTTGGGATGCTTTTTGTGCCAGGCCCAGGCGGTGGCCACGATGTCTTCGAGCTTGGGAAACTGCGGTTTCCAGCCGAGTTCGTTGATCGCTTTGGCCGCTGAAGCGATAAGCTTCGGGGGATCGCCGGCGCGACGAGGTTTTGCGATCACTGGAATTTTCTGACCCGTAATCTTCTCGCACATATCGATCACTTGTTTGACCGAATAACCGTCGCCGTTGCCGAGATTGTAAAAACCCGATTTGCCGGGTTGCAGCCCGAGCATGTGGGCTTGGGCGAGATCCTTGATGTGGATGTAATCGCGAATGCAGGTGCCGTCGGGCGTTGGATAATCCGTGCCGAAAATCTCGCAATGCGACTTCTGTCCCAGCGCCACCATGAGCACGTTCGGGATCAGATGCGTTTCAATGCGATGATGCTCGCCAAACCGTTCGCTGGCGCCCGCGGCGTTGAAGTAGCGGAACGCAATGAAGTCCAGTTTGTAAATCTCGCGATACCAGATCAGGACTTTCTCGAACATCAGCTTGGCTTCGCCGTAAGGATTGATCGGGCGCTGCGGTAAATCTTCAGTCATCGGCACGCGATCCGGCGGTCCGTAAGTCGCGCAGGTGGAACTGAAGACAAATTTCTTCACGCCGCATTCGACGGCGGCATCGGCGAGCTTGAGCGCGTTGACGAGATTGTTGTGAAAATACTTCTTGGGATTCGTCATCGATTCGCCAACCAACGCGCTGGCGGCGAAATGCATGATGGCGTCGGGTTGGGTGCTTTTGACCGCGTTCAGGATGTCGCCTTCCTGTTCCGGCTTGGCGTAGATGAATTTCGCGCGGGGATCCACAGCCGAGCGATGCCCTTCCGTCAGGTTGTCATACACCGTGACGCTGTGGCCTGCGTTGAGAAGTTCCTCCGTGCAGATGGAGCCGATATAACCTGCGCCGCCGGTGACAAAAACATTCATGCGATATGACTAGAAGGAGAACGGGGAAAGTTCAAACAGAATTCTGAAACGAGCTGCCCCGCTATTTGGCGAGATCAAATTCCAGCGATGTGCGGGAGCCGCTCTGGCGGTTGCTCATTTCAATCGACTCCAACTCCCATTGCCCGCGCACTGTCTTGAACGACTTGGCGGCGAATTCCGTGAATGGTCGGCTGCCGCGCGGTTGGTAAGCTTCGGCATTGATGATGCCGCCGGAATCGATATCCACCCACGACAAAACCCGGGCGTAAGTCCCGGGCGCCGGATGCGGGTTGATGCTTTCCAAGACACTGCAGGATTGACCGCGGCGGATTTCCTTTCGCAGCACGCGTTGCTCCGGCCAGAAGAGAAATTCCAGCCCCAAGTCAGCCACCCAAAAATCGGAGCCGGCAAAAGCGACCATGGTTTCATTGCCGGAAAGGGTTTTCTCAGCCCCGTTCTCAATCACCGTATATGTGTTCGGCGAGCCGTCATGGTGAACTACCGTGAGCTTTGAAATGCC
>JBQCEJ010000053.1:0-11847 GCA_051960355.1 Verrucomicrobiota bacterium
ACCGGCTACCCTGCGCGGAAAGCTTGGATGGATCGTCGATTGCCGCGTCAACGGCAAAGGCTCCCGGCAGTTCTTTGAGAAGCACGGCGAGGCCCTGAAGGCATTTGAGGATGCGAAGAAACAACGAGCTGCCATCGGCAGAGCCTACGACGTTCTACCGGCTCGGAAGAAAAGCCGCATCGCGGCCATTCTCGACGAAATCCAGAAATCGGGCCACAGCCTTGAAGACGTATGGATGGCAGTGAAGACCGGCAATGGTCAGAAAGCCGTCCCTGTGACCATCTGGACGCTGGAAACGGCCGTAAAGGAGACGGTGAAGGCAAAGCGAGCCGCCGCTCGACGCGAGGATTACATCAAAGGCTTGGAACTCTACCTGAAACAATTCATCAAAGGGCGGGAGTCGATGGCGATCAACCAGGGCTCAGACCGTTGGGTGAAGGATATCGAAAAGTGGTTTGCTGACCGAAACGAACTCCCAGATACCCGCAACAGCAACATCGGTCGGCTCTCGGCCATGTTTGGAACCGCGTGGCGACGGGGCATCATTTCCGAAAACCCTTGCGCTCGAGTGGAACGGGCCAGTGTCGATTCAAAACCGCCAGCCACCCTGACTCATCGGCAATACACACGGGCGCTGCTGTGGAGCCTCAAAGAATGCCCCGGCTTCCTGGCGTGGCTCACGCTGGCTTTGTTCGTTGGGCTCAGGCCCGAAGCCGAGGCCGACGAACTCAACTGGAATGACATTGATCTGAAGCGCCGGCGAATCGTCATCACGAAAACGAAAGTCCGGAACCATCGCATCATCGACCTGAAGTTCTGCCGTCCGGCGATTGCCTGGCTCACGCTTGCGAAGCTGCTCGGCTCCCCGCTGGATATTTCGCTGAGCACGCGGCGGCGATACTTGCGGAAACTCCGGGCGCACCTTGGATTCAAACGCTGGCCCCAAGACGTTCTGCGGCACACCGCCGCATCCAACCTTCTGGCGTTCCATCAAGATGCGGGCAAAGTTGCGGCATTTCTCGGCAACAGCGTTTCGGTGTTGCTCCGGCGATACAAGGCTCTGATCTTCCGAGAAGACGCCGAGAGATTCATGAAGTGCCGCCCGAAAAAAAGGCACTTCCGTAAACCAGTTTAAGAATCACCACGCGGGGAAGCGCGCAAGCATGGTAGTGTCCTAATTTAGATTGGAAATTTTTCAACTACCCAGCTCAAGCAGTCGGCTTGCAGATTTTCAAAGGGGGCACGCCGATTTTTTCAGAAAGCTTGAGCAGTCCGTCATCGTAGGAGTGAAGAAAATCCACTTGCTGTGAAATCGCGCTGGCTACGTGGATCGCATCTTTCGGATGGACGGAGAATTTCCAGATCAGGCTGCGAGCAAGTTCAGACATGGGCCGGTCCCATATGATAGGCTGGATAAACTTGTGCTGAAAGTATTTCGTTAACGCTTCCTCGTGTTCGCTGGACAGCTTAGGAATGCCTTTCAACCAAACGCATTCGACAAATGTGGCTGTTGATGTATAGATGATGACCTTGCTTTCCCGTGCCTGTTTCTCAATAGCCATGCAAACTTCAACACGATCAGCCTCTTTGCTGAACAATGCATGGAACACGCACGCATCCCAATAGACCCTTTTAAGTCGCATAGCGTTTGTAGATCTCCTGAATCTGCTCGACCGTCGGCAACTCGGATTCGTCCGGAAAAATATGAACCTTGTCAACAGATATGCTGGTTGGATGCCCTTCTTTGCCATAACGGATCAAGCCGCTGGCCAGCACCCGCTTTCTAAAGCCTTTTACCGCCTCTTCTGCTGAATCTTTGTTGGTGAAATAACAGGTAATCTCGCGCTGATAAATCGGGTCTGTAATGCTGCAAATCAAAGATGTTTTATCGGATAGAGAATCCACCTTTCCTTCGATAGACCCAAACGCCTGGTAGTTTTCTCCAGTCAAAATAGCGTCCGCAGATTCGACAATCCTTCTGGAAAGCGGTTCGGCAGCGGCCCCGTTTTTTATGGAAATCGTTTGCACGTTGTCGCCGTCAATTAAATCGGCTAGCCTTTTAGACGATCTAACCTCTTCGTTGGTAAACCATGCGGGAATAGACCTGCTCCCCGATTGCAACGATCTCAGCCCCCAACAAATTGCATCAATTGATTGCTGAGAAACAGAAGTAGGATTTGTCACTCGTCCGCGCACTACTGCGCTACCTCTTTCAACCTCCACCACCCAATGAACATCCTCTCTATCTCCAGCAACATTGCTGGAGACCCCCTGAACCAACGCGAAGAACGATTCGACGGCACTGAGAAAACGGTCAGGCGTCAACTTCTTGGCATCAATTTTGATCTCGATTGTATCACTCATAGTTCAACTCCTGCACGGAGAGCCGAATTGCCTGAGTTAACGTAGCTCGAAACAAGCCAATCCACTAGCCATGATGGCTTTTTCTTCCAACGCTTAATCGCAGTATTCCAATTCGACTCGTTAACCGAAACACAAATTTTTGTCTTTTTTCCACCCTTCGGACGTCCTGCACCTGGACGTTTTCCACCCCACGAGAATTGCTTTTTGTTTCTGTTTAACATGCGCTTGATTTTCGTCATACTTTAATCAATGTCAATAGCGAGCGCAATTTTGGGATTGCTTTGCGAGGGGAACAGCATCCGTTCTACCACTGAACTACAGGCCCAATGCTTGGGATAATCTGTATCGGAGTGACTACCACGAACTCAGCGCGGCCCGCGTCCATGTGTTCGTGGCTGTGCTGACGTAGATATACGCCCCATCCGAGCAGATCAGCCCAGCACCCTTCCCAAACGTTGAGTCCGTCGAATTGGTGATCGTTCGTACCGGTGAGGACAAAACTCCGGCGACACTCGTGATGTTTGGATAATCATTCCCCCACCCTGCTCGGATAAAACAGGAGTTCGTCGCGGGTTTCGGGAACGTCAGGACGTAATTCGTACCGACCGCTGTCGGGTAGCCGTTCGTGACGTTGTTTACGAGCGACCATGCTGGGTGTCCGATGTCCGTCGTGAATTGAGGCACAGGGGAGGATGTCACTCCATTCGTCCAAACATTGATCGTGACCGTGTTTCCGCTCACGGCAATGCTCGTGATGTAGCCATAGGTGATGCCCGGCGCGCTGACATTGAACGCATCCACGCCAAGATACTTAACGGTGTAGCTGTTCGTTGCGCTGATGACCTGCCACTGCCCATCCATGTTCAAGGCGGCTCCACTAAGGAACATGCCGCCTGTCTGATACGGGTTCACTGCCGAAACAGCCGCGTCCACGTAGCTTTTACTGGTCGGCTCGTCAGAACTCAACGGTTCTTGGATGTGCAGTCGCTGGCCGTAGAGCCAATGGTTCGTTCCAAACAGATCGGGTCGGCTCAGGCTGTACGCTGTGAAATTGGTGATTACGGCAGAAACAGGCGTGCCGAAAGCGGGCACTTCAGGGACGCTCAAGCGCAGCAACACAGGGACGTTCGTCACCAAGCCAAGGGCAGTCAGCGTGTAATTCGTGCCGTCTGTCGAGCCATCGAGATTCATCTGCCCAACCAACGTGGTGAATGAAGCGGACGCGAAGTTTGTCACCCAGCCAAGCACGAAGTTGGTGCCAGGCGCAACGGTGACACTGTTCGTCGTGAATGAAGCGAACCGCGGGCTGGTGAGAATGCTGTTCGTCTGCGCGTCTTCGAGCGATCCCTGAAATACTTCTATCTGATGAAAATTTGTTTCCATTGCTCGCCACGCCTGCCAGCCGGGCCAATCGGTAAGGCTGATGGGCCAATCCGCGTTGGTGCGCGAGTCAACCGGCACGCCATTGGTACCATACCACGGCACATAGACAAAGGATGCGGTTGCCTGCGAGCTGGCAATCGCCAATGCCGCTATTGTGAATGCTGCTTTCAATAGTTTTTTCATATTCAGGATTCGGAAGCGTTGCTCTCTTCGCCGCCAGTGCTGGCTTCACTGCCAGAGGATTGCGGTTGGGTGAAATAGCTCACGATGTCGCCACGATAAGAACCGGCGTGCGAAAGGTAATCCTCCAAGCTGATCATCGGCAGGAAACCGACAACGCATTCATTCGTAGCAGTGCCGGCAACGATGGTAGGAAATTCACGTATCGAAGGCTCTGGCAGTTCGATGATCTGATTCGGTTCGAGCGTGCCCGTGGAAATCACTCGGTATTTGAAAGATGAAATAACAGGACTGCCAGCATCGTAAAATCCGACGCGCTCGAAAATCGTGTAATCAGTGCGGATGTTGCACTTGAGCTGAACCCGAGAGACGGATGTCGCCGAATGCGAAACCAGCATGACAACCGGGTTGTTGGATGTGCCTCCAGTCGCACCGCTCGCGCCGCCGTATGGATCATTCGGGTCGATCAGCGGATAGATGACTCCGTCGTAGGGGTAATACGAGGCCATCGACTCCGGCAGCGTAAACGTGCTGGCGTTGCCATCATCATTAGCCAGGTTGACGCTAGCAGGTTGCGAGATTTGAAGCCCTCCGTTGGTCAACGTCCAGTAACTTCCATAGGACCGTCGCGTCGAGCTGTTTCCAAAACGATACAACAAACCGCCGTAAGGCCGGACCGGGGTTGTCCATAGTGCTGCAAGGTTCTGCGCATTCAAATACGCGAGCATCCGGTTGAAGTCTGGAGCGCTGTTGTATTCGTCGCTGCGCGTTTCGGTGATGCGCTGCTCTTGGTACGATCCGTCAGGGTTTGCAACCGTGCCAGTCCAAGTATAATCCCAAATCGTTGGGTTCCGGTTGTGAATGGTTGGAGCAAGGAAATTGTCAGGTTCTGGCCAGTAAGGACTTGGCCCGCCTCTCCCCCCGCTTTGGCCGTTATTCGTTCCGGGGCCGGGATCGTTGTACAATCTGTATCCGCGATCAAACCAGTGTTCCGTTGAAGTTATCTTGTCAAACAGGTCGCGGTTCTCGGCATCGCCCCCGTTGGAGTAGGTTTTAACAACGCTGCTGGCTGGGTAGAGCGTTACGCTGTCCATCGTCTCCGTGATCGATGTATGCTCAGGATCGCGAGCGGTCAACGTGCCGTCATCGGTGCGATTCTCCAGAGGGTTAGTGGTATCGACCGTGATTTTCCGTGAGCGCCAGCGCCGCCACTCATTCAAAAACCACTGGTTAGAACGCGCTGGCGCATCATTGTAAACCCGTCTAAAGGTCGGGATCGGAATGACGCCCTGCACTCCTTTCCAAGTCAGCACGAATTTAATCGGCGGGGCGTCCAGCGCCGTAGGCATTGGCGATTCGGTAGGCGTCTTGCACACCGATTCGATACCAACAGTTGCGGCTGACAGTCCCAGACTCATTGCACGTATTTACGCAGCCAGATTCGTTCACGCATCTCAATCCACGAAACGGGTGTGCCGGAGACTGAAAAACCAGCGCCGTTGGCAGATTGGGCGGCGAAGATGACTTCGTTCGCGACAAAACGCTGGTAAAGGATTTCGGTCTGAGAATTTTGCGGCGTCGCATTATCTTTCGATGTGCGCTGGTTTTGAGAGGTGTAAGTGTAAGTGAAAACCACACCATCGATGGTTTCAGTCGCGAGCGTCTTTCGGTTGCGAGGCCATTTTGCCACGATAACATCGGTGCTTCCCAAGGTGATCCCATCCCATTCGCGACAGGTCAAATAATCGTCTGAGATGCTCTGAACCTTGAACATTTTGACGGTAGCGGAGGATGTTGCTGGCCTTGCCGGAGTGGGCGGCGTGGCCTGCCTGAAAACCCCGGCGTGAGTGTGCGCCGTGCGAACGCCAGCCGTATTCCTCGGTACCAGCGATGCCACAAAATCCACCATTTCATTCCAAGCTACAGCCGCTGGCGTATTGTCACTGCGTTTTCGTGGAAGTCTCGGCATACCTTTAAGCGTCGAGCAGCACCGCATCTCCGTAAGCGTCGTAGAGCAGAGCTGAAGCCGACTTCAACTGCGTGTAATAGTAATTGATCTGCGTTTTCTGGTTGGAAACCGAAACCACGTTCGGCTTGGCCTTCAGCCATTGCATGTCCGGCTCCAGAATAAACCAGCCTCCCGGCACCACTTTTTCAAAGGCTTGAACCTCATCCGTCGTCCAGATTTTCCCAACGCCTTCGTAACCCGCTCGAATCTGATTCGGGGATGCAGCCGTAATTGATCTGCGGAAAACCGTTTCGTACTCGATGAACGAATCGGTCTTTCGATAAGCCACAAGCTTGAACAGCTTGAGCGCCGTTGCGTTCGCCGATGTCGCCGTGGAAACTGCCGCTTCCGCCGCCGCCGTGTCCGGGTAAGAGGGGTCAGCATCCACCATGTAATCACCCGCTTCGAATCCTTGCGCGATCTTCGCGACCTTTCCGATAAGCTGGTCCGAGAGCAAACTTCTCAACTTTGGGTTTTGGTACACGCTCGGCTGCGCCACGCTGATTTCCAGCTCGTAAACGTTCTGCGGCTCTTCGGCCTCTGCACCCAGCTCCCCATAAGGATAGGATGCCCGCAACTCGTAATTGCCATCCCCTTTTGGTGCGCGTGAAATCCGCGTCGCTCCCATGGCCAGATGCAACGCACGTTGCGCATCCACTTCAACCTTTGATCCCTCATAGAGCCACGTCGTTGTGCTGCCTGAAATGGTGTTTTCTTCTATCTCGATCCCCTTGAAATATGCCCCCGGCGCTATTCCTACTCGCTCAATGCTCATTCAAATGGGTCCCTTCCTGTTGCTGACAGTTTTCGATCAATGCTCTTCAGCGTGACAAGTTGTTGCTGCTGCACATTCAAAAGCGGGTTATACGCCACCGTGCTGGATGTGAACAACCCCACCTTCGCCAGCGAGTCCGCCTGAAATCCCATCGGCTTCGATCCGCCCTTCAACTGGTTTTTCAAATCCGCTTCGCGTGCCTGAAGATCGAGCTTTTTCAAGTTCTCCGCGCTCGTGTTTTCCCATTCTGATCCAGAAAGTGGTTTCAGCTTCTTTTGCACTTCCGCCAGCTCTTTGCGGAGGTCCTGCCGCTTTGCTTCGCCACTCATTCCCGAACGCTGTATATTCTTCAACCGATCTTCGGCGGTGGCCTTCTTGTCCTCGTATTCCTTGGTCGCCTTGGCCTCTTCAGCCGCTTTTTTCTCTTTGGACAGCCTCTCCTGCTCCGCCTTGTCTGCCGCCGCCGCATCCTTCTCGACCTGAGCCGCCGCCTTCTTTTTCTGGTAATCGGCCTCGCCTTTCTCCCGCGTGTTCATTCGTGCCCTGGACCACATGCTTGGGCTGGCAAGATCGTTGAACGCTACCATGATGCCCCCGGTCACCTTTTTAACACCGCCCCAAAACGTTTTTCCCTTCTGCTCGATCTCATTCAGTCGCCGAAGGTCCTCATCGGTGAAAACCACATCCGAACCGCTCAGTTCGGAAAGCGCATTCTTCATCTTCGCGCCGCCGCGACCGAGCACGTCGTTGATCGCATTGCGCGAGCCGCCTGATCCTAAAACTCGTTTCAGCAAATCCTCGTCCGAAAGGTCGCTGCCCACCGCTTCCGCTCCAAGACCCAAGGCCGCGAACGCATTGCTGCCGCCAGACCGCGCATCCGCCCGCTTGCTCCTGAGCATTTCCAACGAGCGAAAATATTGATTGATCGACACCCCGGACTTCCCTAGCGCTTTGTCCCATTTCTGAATCGACTCCGCGCCCACATCAAACTGCTCTGTCATGTCCTTCAGGTTCATCGCATCCTCGAAGACGCCTTTGAACAGACCTTTTATCCCCTCAAACGACAACGCCCCGGCGATGCCGCCTGCAAACGACTTTCCGAGCCCGCCCCAAGAGCTGGAAACCTCTTTGCTGACCGAAGACGAAAACGCGCTGGCGTGCGTCTTGGCCTGATTCAACATCTGCTGAAAACCCGAGCTGTTACCGGTAAGATCGACTTGTAGTTTGCTCATGCCACGTCCCCCATTTTTTCCGCATCCGAACGCGTATAGAAAACCCGCTTCCAATTCTTGGCATCCCGGCACGTCTCCAACTGCCTCAACTCGTTCGCCGTGAAGTAGTCGTACCAGCGCGCCGGCAAATAACCATTCAACGCCTCGCTTTCCGAAAATCCCGATGCCACCAACCGCACCTTCAGCAGCAACTCCCACGGGGCGGAAAGCTCCACCCCTTGCGAAGCATACTTCCACGTCGGACAATCCCGGTATCCGTCCGTCAGGTATGCGCGAAACAATCCCTCCGCACCGCCCCAATCGACGCGCTGCCGCCTCCACACCGGGCCTCGTGCCCGCCGCTTCCAATCTTCAACCACGCCCTGCCAGCGGTTGCGCAACATCTGCCCCAGAGTCCACTCGTAGCTTTCGCCCGCGCAGATCACGATCCCAATCACCATCTGCTCTTTTTCGAAAGGCGCAGTCGGGTCAAACGTGAACGGCAACGCCAGCCGCTTGAACAGCAGATGATGCCCGAGGCAAAACGGACGCAGCGCCGTGCCGATAATCCGGCACGGCTCGGGAACGACATCCGTCACTGAAGCAACCCGCGACATCGAATCAAGTGAGCGGAACGAACGTGTTCGCGTACTTGGTAACTTGGAAATCTATGACCAAATCTCCGTCCGGGGTCCACTTAACGTTCGCGCTGTCCACGTAGGCGTTTCCTGCGACCTGAGCATCGCCAGCACAGGTCAGCACTACAATGTCTTGGATCAGCGGACAGTTCGCCGCGATCGCCAGAGCCGCCGCCCGGTTCGCACCGATCGGCTTCGCGGAAAAACTCAACTGCATCCGCTTGTTCGTGCGCCCAAGATTGATGATCTCATTATCTCCGTCCCGCGTGTTGGTCACATCCGCCATCGGCGTCTTCGTTACGTCCGTGAATATCTCCAGTGTGTTGCCGGTCGCGCTGGCCAGCGTCTGGTTCCCTGGCGTTCCGAACGTGATCGTCACCGGGACAACGCCCTTGTACGTCGCCTTTCCTGTTACTCCAATTTGATCTGCTGACATATTTTTCCTTTCTCGACTTGCGGGTTAAAACCGTTCTCAGCTCGCCGCGACACATGCCGCCGCGTTCCACGTCGTCACTTCGCCGCTGTTCAGTTGCACCGTCAATGCGCTGCCTTCCACCTTCAGGATAACGCCCGACAGATATTTCTTGTCCGACTTGGCAACCTTCTCGCCAACCTTGAACTCGTTTACCGATGTTGTCTTTTCCTCCATTGGATTCTCGCTTTCTGTTTCCGTTTGTTTGGTTATTGGTTTGCTGGGGCCTGTTACGCTTCCACCGCTACCTTCTCTATCTTCACCGTCGCGGCGTTCGCCTTGGCGTAAACCGTGCCGCTCGACGGAGAAATCAAAACAAAGCCCCCGGCCAGAATCTTCAACTTGAAAACCGTCAAGCCGGCATCGCCGCCGATCTCCACGTAATTGACAGTGTCCAGATTCTTGATCAGCACCTGAGACGGCGCACCCGCGATATCCCCGAACGTCACCTGTTCCGCTGCCGTTCCGATGTCCTGCGTGCTTTGAATCATGTCGTCCCCGGCCATGGTCAGTTGCCCCGAATACTGGCGAACCACCTGAGCCCCGCCCTTGGTTGCCAGCAGACTCGCCGAATAAGTAACTTCTGAAGCCATAGTGTTTTCCTTTGTTATTCCTCAGTTTTGAAAAATCCATCCACTTCGAAAACCGTCTCGCTCGCGATCCAGCCGGTGCGGACGATCGTCGAAAACTTTCGCGCAGGCTGAACAAAATCCAGCTCCGCACCCGGTTCGATCACCGCATTCAACCGGTCCATAAGATCGGGCGGGCACAGCTTGTCCCGCGTCTCGTTGATGCACGCAAAATGATCCTGGAAATTCTTAGCGAGCGTTGCCTGCTTCCATTCCGTCTTAATCACGCACTCCACCGAGGCCACGAACTTCCCCGGCTGCTCTGCCATCGTCATAGCAGAGGGCACCATGACAACGATGCGATCGGCATTCTCGACACTCATCGGGTCAAAGAACGTCACCGCAGGCCAGCGATCTTTCGTCTCTTTCGAAAGGATCGACGACAAATAAGCCGCCACCGCAGAACTCAAAACGATTTCGGCATCGTATCTCATATAACTCCATCTCCAGCGCCCTCGCCCCACCGCTGCTCAAGCTCTCGCCTGATCCGGGCCGAAAGTGCCTTCGTCCGTCCCTCCAATGACTTTTCAATGATGCGATCCGGGTCGCCGCCGCTCGCCCATGCGGAATGGTTGATCATCGTGATTCGGATATCGCCTTTGGCAAATTGCGCATGGCATTCCCCTGCATCTGAGTGCCGCCCCACCCAGCCCTTCGCGCTCATCCTGCCGCCCAAGGCAATGAAAGACTTCGCCCATCCACCCTTGGCCTGCCCCACCATGCGAAGCCGGAATGTTACATACCGGTTCACGTTCGTTGCGTTGGTCACCAAGATGTTTAGCCAGCGCCAGCGCCCCACAACCCGATCCCTGCTCCCCGCCGTCGTCACCCTCCCCCGTTTCGTGCGATGCAGATTGTGCGTAGAGGCAATGATGTCCTGCCCCGCATTAGGAATGAACTGTTCGGCATCCACGCCGTAAACCTCGCCCCGCTTGCTGGCAAAAATTCGAACTGCGGGTTTGCCCTCGCACTTCTGAAGCACTCCCCATTCGACGTTGTTCGGGTCGTAGCCGGCCTGTGCGGCGTGCGTTCCGGCAACGATCACATTCGGGCGCTGCCGGGCCTGAGGCATCTTCGCCCCCTTCACTCCGTAAACCACTTTACGAATGTCCTTTTCTACCCGGCGCTCGCCCACAGCCTTCGCGCTCATGTCCTCGATCTCCATGTTGCGCCAGCTCAACGACGTTCCCCGCGCCTCCAGCATCCGCTTCACGGCCTTCCCACTGAACGGCGGCGTCCGATCCACCAACTCCTTCGCCAACAATGCCGCCTGTTCTCGAAACGCTTCCTCTTGCGTCTTCAAGGCAGCGGCTGCAAATGTATTCACCGACTTTGCCCAAGCCGGATAATTCGTCTTCACTTCAATGATTCCGTTGCCGTTCATAACGCATCCCGGCTCGACTCACACAGCCATTTCCACGTGACAGCGTTCGCCGCAGTCTCTTCAAACTGGATCACCTGATACTCACGCTTCGTTCTCGGTTCGTAGAACGAAATGATTTCCCGTGGCGATTCCAACACTCCCGCCAAGGCTTCAATCCGTGCATACACCGGCAGCTTGCCCTTCGCCTCGCCCGTGCCATCATCCAGAAGCGGCACATCCTGAATCAGCACCCTCAGCATCTGATCGTCTTCACCGTCCGCCAACACATCCCTGCCGCGAACGCGCAGGTTCGCTTTGAACCCAGACACTCTGGCCTGCTCTGAAATCGTCAATCCCATATCAAAACGCTTTCGATCGTATTTCCAGACAACCGGCTTTCCAAAACCTGTTTCCGGGAGGATTGGTCAGGACTGCTATGACGGAATTGGTTTCCGTCCAGTCCTTCAGATTCGTGGAGACAAACAGCGAAACGGAAACAGTCACAATCACGTTCGTTGGACCGATCGGAATCAGTGGCGCGTAGGATACCTCTTGGGAATAATCACTTTCGACGCCCAGGAGATTGTATGCAGTGACGGCAAAGTAGTTTGTGCCATCATCCGAAACCTCAACCGTGACGCGGTTGGTCATGCCGCAGTCCACCTTGTTGGTGTAGGTGCGCGAGGCCGCACCCTGATACACGTTCGCGCCCGCGACATTTGGATCGGAAGGCAAGTCCCACGTGAGCGTGAGCAGATGCGGCGGCAGCGCCACCACGGGACAAGGCGGAACCTGAGCGGCAACAGACCCGCACAAAGCGCACG
>JBQCEJ010000054.1:0-5596 GCA_051960355.1 Verrucomicrobiota bacterium
ATGACTGCTACGACGAGGCGGGAATTCTCATCCATCGCTACGGCCCGCATATCTTCCACACCAATTCGCAGGCAATCGCCGACTATCTGTCGCAGTTCACCGCATGGCGGCCCTACGAGCATCGCGTTCTGTCCCGCGTGGACGGCAAGTTGCTGCCGATCCCGATCAATCTCGACACGATCAACAAACTCTACGGCCTCAAACTCAACTCGTTTGAAATGGAAGACTTCCTGCAAAAACGCGCGGAAGTCATCGAGCAGATCCGCACCTCGGAAGACGTGGTGGTCAGCAAGGTCGGGCGTGAGTTGTACGAGAAATTTTTCCGCGGCTACACGCGCAAGCAATGGGGCTTGGATCCATCCGAACTCGACGCCCAGGTGACCGCGCGCGTGCCGACGCGGACCAATCGCGACGATCGTTACTTCAGCGATACCTATCAGGCGATGCCGCGGTTTGGTTTCACCCGCATGTTTGAAAACATGCTCGATCACCCGAACATCCATGTGCTGCTCAGCACTGATTATCGCGATATCCAGCGGGTCATTCCCTATCGCGAATTGATCTTCACCGGCCCCGTGGACGAATTTTTTGACTATCGTTTCGGCAAGCTGCCGTACCGCTGTTTGGAATTCAAACACGAGACGTTGAACCAACGCGAGTTCCAGCCAGTCGCGGTGGTGAATTATCCCAACGACAACGCCTTCACCCGCATCACGGAGTTCAAGCATCTCACCGGGCAAGAACATCCCAAGACGAGTGTCGTCTATGAATATTCCTGCGCCGAAGGCGATCCTACTATCCGATTCCGCGGGCGGAGAACGCCGAGATTTATCACCAATACCAAGCGCTGGCCGAACAAGCCCGCGTCCACTTCGCCGGGCGATTGGCGACTTACAAATATTACAACATGGATCAGGTGGTCGCTCAGGCGCTCACACTCTACGCAAAACTCTTGAACGTCAGTCGCGGCGAAGCGGTGACGCGCCAATACGATTCTCCGCTCACGACCGTCACATTTGCGGGCGGGAGAAGCCCTCGACGTTCCCTCGCGTCGCGCCGGAGAACGGTCATTGCTGAACCCTAAAGTCCAGTCGACTCATGAAATGGAAAGCATCCGATTCGGGAGCCGAAGTCATTCCACAGCAGCCGCAGTGGAACAGTTTTTTCATGGCGGGCTTCGAGTGCTCAACGCATCGACTTCGCTCGGGCAAACGGCTCGATCTCATTGAAGCCACCCAACACGAACAATTCGCTCAGGCCGATTACACACGTCTTTCGCAACGCGGTCTCCGCGTCGCTCGTGAAGGATTGCGCTGGCACCTAGTAGAAGCGGTTTCCGGCAGATACGACTTCTCCAGCGCGCTGCCGATCGTTCAGGCCGCCGAGGCCACTGGCACGCAAGTGATCTGGGATCTCTGTCACTTTGGCTGGCCCGATCATCTGGATATTTTTAAACCTGAATTTGTCACCGCTTTGGCCAACTACGGCGCCGCTTTCGCCCGCTGGCTGGCCAAACACTCCACCGGTCCCAGCTTCTTCGTGCCGGTGAACGAAATCTCTTTTTTCTCCTGGGCCGCCGGGGATGAAGGTTCCATTTATCCCTTCGCTACGGGCCGCGGTTTTGAGCTGAAAACACAACTCGTCCGCGCCGCGATCCAAGCCATGCAAGCAATCTGGGACGTCTCGCCCACGGCTCGCTTCGTTCATGTCGATCCCATCATTCATGTGCAGGCGTCACCGCGGCGGCCGGAGGAACGCGCCGAAGCCGAGGCCTATCGCCAATCGCAATTCCAGGCCTGGGACATGATCAGCGGACGCGTCTGGCCGGAACTGGGCGGGCACGAAAAATATCTGGATATCGTCGGCGTGAATTTTTATCCGCATAACCAGTGGTTCTATAATCTCAAAGGCTTTCGCCGCATTCGGAAGTTCACGCCAATCTCGCGGCGGCATCCGCTCTATCGTCCGTTCCGCGAGATGCTCGCCGAAGTTTACGATCGCTATCATCGCCCGATGTTGATTGCGGAAACCGGCGCCGAAGATCGCATTCGTCCCGGCTGGCTGCGCTACGTCTGCGGCGAAGCCAGCGCGGCCATCAACGAAGGCGTCCCGGTTCACGGCATTTGTCTTTATCCCATTGTGAATCATCCCGGGTGGACGGATGAGCGTCATTGTCACAATGCGCTCTGGGATTATCCCGATGCGCGCGGGCGCCGCGAGATTTACCAGCCGCTCGCGCAAGAGTTGCGCCGGTGGCAAAACTATTTCGAGCGCCAACGGTCCGCCGCGGAGAGTGAACCCGAAGAACAAAAGGAAACGCTGAATGCGTAAAGCGCCGCTCAGCTCCCGATTATGCCTACTCAATTTCTCTATCCGCGTCCCGAATACCCGCGCCCCGATTTCCAACGCGGCACCATCGAAGGTTTCGACTGGCTGAATCTCAATGGGCCCTGGCAGTTCCGCTTCGACGGTGAACGGCGCGGCGTTGCGGACAAATGGTTCGAGCCCGACACGCTCGAATGGCGCGAGCAAATCATCGTGCCGTTCTGCTGGGAATCGCTCGCGGCCTGGGGCGAAGGCGACGCCGCGGGCAACGACAATTACTACGCCACCCGCGTCTTCCGCAATCCGCTGGAAGTCACGCGCGAAAATCATCGCTCCGCCCTGCGCTACGAAGTCGGCTGGTACCGTCGGCGCATCGACATTCCCGAGAGCGATCTCTGGCGGAATCAGCGCGTGATTCTGAAAATTGGCGCCGCGGATTTCTTCACCGATTGCTGGTGCAACGGCCAGCATCTCGGCCGTCACGAAGGCGGTTACACGCCCTTTGAATTCGACCTCACCGAGTCATTGACGGAACAGGATGGCAAACGCTCGGCGCTCCTGGTTCTCCGCGTGGAAGATCCGATGGATAATCGCGAGCAGCCCGTTGGCAAGCAATGGCGCTGGTACACGACCACGAGCGGCATCTGGCAAACCGTATTTCTCGAACCGCGCAGCCCGGCTTACATCGCCGCGTTTCGCTTCGCCGGAGATATCGATCAGGGCACGGTACAGTTAACGGTGGAATGCGCCAACGCGGGAGACGGCGCCACGATCGAGGCGGAACTGGACGGGCCGACCGGTGAGGTGCAAAAGGAAAAGCTTCCGATCCGCAACGGCGTGGCCGAAAAAACCATCAAGCTCGCTCACGTCCGGCTCTGGGATCCGAATTCGCCCTTTCTCTACAACGTTCGCCTGCGACTGCTTCAAGGGTCACACGTCGCCGACCAGGTGCGGACCTACTTTGGATTGCGCAAAATCGATTTCGCTATCGCCAAGGATTCCGGCGCGCCCACGGCTCTGCGCGTCAACGGTGTTCCGCGTTACCTACGCGGCGCGCTGCACCAGTCGTTTTATCCGGAAGGCGTTTACACCGCCGGCTCCGTCGCGGTGATCCAGAACGACATCGCTTACGCCAAACGCGTGGGCTTCAATTTTCTCCGCATTCACATCAAGGTCGATGACCCGCTGGTGTATTACTGGGCGGATAAACTCGGCATGCTGCTGATGGCGGATATGCCGAACTTCGGCGAGGGCGGCGACACCGCGCTGGGCCGTCAGCGTTTTGAAACGATGATGCGGCGCGCCATCGCCCGCGATTTCAATCATCCGTCCATCTTTGCCTGGTGCCTGTTCAATGAAACGTGGGGCTTCGGCGGGCAGACGAGTTTTCTGGATAAATTGCTCGCGCCTTCGCCCGGTCAAGCTCGGGAGGTTGCCGAAAACACCGCGCCCAAACCCGCCTCGGCCGAACTCTCCCGACCCCAGGACTGGGTGCAGGAGATGTGGGAAGTCGCCAAGCAGTTGGATTCCACGCGGCTGGTCGAAGACATGAGCGTCTGCCATTGGGATCATCTCGAGTACTACCTCCACTGCGACACCGACATCAATTCCTGGCACTTTTACATCAGCGATTATTACAAGGCGAAGGAGCACATCCAGAAAATCGTCACCTCCACGTTTGTCGGCTCCTCATTCAACTACGTTCCCGGTTTTCTCCACAAAGGCCAGCCACTCATCAACAGCGAGTATGGCGGCATCGGCGCGCTGGATGGCGATCGCGATGTGAGTTGGAGCTTCAAGTTTCTCACCAACGAACTGCGCCGCTATCAACAGGTTGCCGCTTACATCTACACCGAACTGCACGATGTCGAATGGGAATACAACGGCTTCTTGAATTATGATCGAACGCCCAAGGAGTTCGGTTACGACCCGCGCATCATCAATGAAAGCAATGCGCTGCCCATCGACTCACCGCCGATTCAAAGCGTCAAACCAGGCGCGACCCTCCGTCTCGATATCGCCTCGTCCCATTTTTCAACCCGCGCGTACAAAGACGTCCTGCTGCACTGGGAAATGGGCGGAATGGATCCGCGCGGCCGTGTTCATCAGGATCTCGCCCAAGGTCGCGTGCCGATTCCCTTTCCGCACCGCAAAGTCGAACGCGCTCACACTCTGGAACTGCAAATGCCCGACTACGCCGCGCTGTGCACGTTGCTGCTCTCGGCACGAACGGTCGATGGCACGGTCATCGCCGAAAACCTGGTCAACTATTTCGTCACCGACGGCTATCCGCCTACACGGGAGGAAACGCCGCGCGCGCTGATCCTGCGCGCCGCTCCCGCCGACTGGGAGCTGGCGAATTGGACCGGCGAGATGACGGATCACGACAAAGCCCGCGCCGAAGACAACTGCGCCGCCTTTGGTCGTGGATTCTTCGAATGGGTTTTACCGCTCCAAGGCGCCGATCTCTCAAAAGCGCAGCGGATCAAAGTGCTTTGTGAAGCGTCCTCCCATCGTGTGGATAGTCCTCAAACCGACGCGAACATCTACCCGACGACGTTGCGCATGACCTTGAACGGCGTTCGAGTTTACGAAGGTGTGCTTCGCAATCATCCGCACGACTCGCGCGGCGTGCTGAGTTATCTGCGGGGCGGCGTCGGCGCGTACGGTTATTTGGTTCACGCCTTTGCCGAGCATAACTTGCTGCAGCAAATCGCCGCCGAGGCGAGTGATGGATTCTTGCGGCTCCGCTGTGCCGTTCCCGACGATGCGCTGGTGGCGGGCGGCTTGACGATTTACGGCGCCGAGTGCGGCCGGTTCCCCGTTGCTCCCACCGTGATCATCGAGTGGTGAGGCGTCCCGAAAGCCGCCTGCGATTTCTCAAGCGAAATTGAGCGTTGAAAGTTGACCGTAGAATGTTCGCCCGTCCTCGTCGCGATCACTGCCGCTTGCGATCCGCATTCTGCAACAGGTTCGTCAACTCCCGAACATCCTGAGCCCGTTCCAACGCGGCGCTGCGATGGATCAGGCCGTCGCGATACCGTTCCGCCAGCGATTGGTCCAGCGTGCACATGCCTTCCTTGCTTTGCGTCTGCAACACGCCGGGAATTTGATGCGTGCTGTTGTCGCGAATCAGATTCGCGATCGCCGGCGTGCCCACCATGATTTCAAAACTCGCGACGCGACCGCTGCCCGAGGCGTTCGGAATGAGCACCTGGGAAATCACACCTTTCAGGATGGAAGCCAGTTGCGCGCGCACATTTTCCTGCTG
>JBQCEJ010000055.1:0-7783 GCA_051960355.1 Verrucomicrobiota bacterium
GCATCGCCCGGCCGCCGAGCACGAAACTGGGCCGAACCAGCACCGGGTAACCCAGGCGTTGCGACGCAACAAGCGCTTCGGCTTCGTTGGTGGCCAGGCCGTTCGGCGGCTGCGGAATATTCAGCTTGTTCAACATGGCCGCGAACAGCTTGCGGTCCTCGGCGATTTCGATGCTTTGCGGCGACGTGCCGATGATGTTGACGCCGTTCTTTTGCAGGCCGAGCGCGAGATTTAGCGGGGTTTGGCCGCCGAACTGAGCGATGGCTCCCCAGCACTTTTCACGTTCGTAGATGTGCAGCACGTCTTCGAGCGTCAGCGGTTCGAAAAACAATTTGTCGCTGGTGTCGTAATCCGTGGAAACGGTTTCCGGATTGGAATTGACCATCAAGGTTTCGAAGCCGTCTTCCTTCAACGCAAAGGCGGCGTGAACACAGCAATAGTCGAACTCGATGCCTTGGCCGATCCGATTTGGGCCGCCACCGAGAATCATGACTTTCTTCGTCGGCGTAGCCCGGACTTCGTCATCGCCGCGGTCGTAAGTGGAGTAATAGTAAGGCGTGTAGGCTTCGAACTCCGCGGCGCAAGTGTCCACCAGCCGATAACTGGGCACGAGGCCGAGCCGCTTCCGTTCCGCGCGGATCGCGTCCTCGGTGGTGCCGGTGAGATGGGCGATTTGGCGGTCGGAAAAACCGAGGGACTTGGCTTTGGCTAATGTTTCAGAGTTCATCAGAAATTCAAACTCGGCAAAGTAAGCCGCAACAGCGCGCGAGTGTCGAGATGGAAAAGGTTAAATCTCTGCGGATGAACGGCTGAAGGCCGCCCGCGGCAACGAGAACTGCCCGCCGGTTCCCAGCAGTTCTCACTTTAGGGAGCGCGGGATTTATCCCGCATCCATGTTCCGATTTCGAAAGCGTCGGAATATAAGAAACCGCTCGTGTTCTTCCACTTTGAAGCGGCGTGAACGCCGCGCGCCGGCGCAAAGTGCGAATCGCTGGCCCAATCAGGGCGAGGCTTGCCAAGCAACGGCTTCCTTCGCAATGATCCCTTTAATTATGTTTCGCATTGGCATCGATTTGGGCGGGACGAAGATCGAAGGCATCGTCCTGGACAAAAACGGCAAAGAAGTGTTCCGCAAACGCGTCGAAACCGAGCGGCAGAACGGCTATTTGCATATCCTGAATCGACTCAAGGAACTCTACGCTGATCTCCGCGGCAGCATCTCAGCCAAACCACATACTTTGGGAATCGGAACGCCGGGAGCGGTTTCCCCGCGCACCGGGCTCATCAAAAACGCAAATACCGTCTGCCTGAACGGTCAGCCTTTGCAGGTGGAATTGGAACGCATTCTCGGCCGCAAGATCGCGATTCAAAATGACGCGAACTGTTTCGCCATGGCCGAAGCGCTCTTCGGAGCGGGCAAGGGCAAAAAGCTCGTGTTCGGGATCATCATGGGCACGGGTTGCGGCGGAGGCATTGTTTACAAAGGAGAAGTGTTCACCGGCCCGCAGGCCATTGCCGGCGAGTGGGGGCACATGTCCATCAATCCCGAGGGCCCGCTGTGCTATTGCGGCAAGCGCGGTTGTGTGGAGTCCTATATCAGCGGCGGCGGGCTGGAGGCGCGTTACGCCGAACAGTTTGGCGAAAAGCGGACGTTTAAGGAACTGGTGGAGCGCTACTATGAAAACGATCCCGAAGTGATTGGTTTCATGCAGGTTTTCTTTCGAAACTTCGGTCGTGCCGTGGCCAATCTGATCGATGTGCTGGATCCCGACCTGATTGTGATCGGCGGCGGCGTTTCGAATTTTGACCCGCTTTACACCGAGGGCGTGGCCGAGGTGGCAAAATGCGTCTTTAGCGACTCGCTGGAAACGCCCATTGTTGAAAATCAACTGGGCGATTCCGCTGGCGTGATCGGCGCCGCCTTGATCGGAATCTGATGAGTGGGGTCACTCATAAGCGACTGCGCTGTGAAACATTTTCCTTGAATCCACCGGCAGCGAAACTAACGTTGGCGCACATAATTTATGGCGCGTCAATCCACCTTAACGTCATGGTTCAAGAAGGATAAGGAGCAGCAACGCTTCTATCTTTTTGCTGGCATGGGTGGCCGCGCTGCGCGGCGTAAACATCGGATTTTCCTCCAGTGGTCCGTTGCCATCGGTCTAGTGGTTTCCGCCGCCTTTGCGACAGTCTTGTATCTTCTGAACCAATAACGCGCTTGAGTTCCGGCGCATCGAGCATGCGCTTGCTGTTCCATCCCTGACCGTTATCCTTTCGCAGCGCGGCTCAGCCGTTCTCATGCGAAATCCCGTTTTCCAAGCTCTTGCGGAAGCTGCCCGAACCGGCGAATCGGTCGCCCTTGGCATTCTCACCTCGGTCAAGGGTTCCAGTCCCCAGAAAATCGGAGCCAAAGCACTGTTTTATGCGGATGGGCGAATCGAAGGCACTCTCGGCGGCGGTTGTTTGGAAGCTGAGATTCAGCAGCGCGCGATTCAATCGCTTCTCACGGGCAAGCCATCCACGTTCGATCTGCTGCTGGACCACGATTTCGGTTGGGACGATGGCCTGATCTGCGGCGGAAAAGTGTTTGGCGTGATTCTACCCAACGCGCAAAACGCCGGCGCTGAGTTTTGGAATCAACTGGCGGAGCGGGCGGACACCGTTACTTGGGGTGTTACCGAAGGCTTTTCCATCCAGCTTTGCACGGCATTAACGCCGAACCTAAACCGGTGGTTGCATCTGGAAACCATCACTCCGCCGTGCGCGTTGTGGATTGCCGGTGCCGGTCACATTGCCCAGGCCGTCGCGCCGCTTGCACTCCAGTTGGACTTCAACGTGACGGTGTTCGACGATCGACCGATGCTGGCCAATCACAAGTGTTTTCCGGCGGAGGTTGCCCTGAATATTGGACTCTGGGAGCAGCTTGGCTCCTTACCACTGCCGACGGTGCCGAGTTTCGCCTTGATCGTTACCCGCGGTCATCGTCACGACGCGCTGGTGTTGAAGGACTGGATCCAAAAAGATTTTTTGTTCCTCGGCATGATCGGCAGTGCCCGCAAAGCGCGAACCATCTTCGATCATTTTGCGGAGGAAAAACTGGCGACGTCTGAGCAGTTGGCGCGAGTGGCGTGTCCGGTGGGAATCAAAATCAGATCGCAGAGCGTTCCGGAAATTGCGGTCAGCATCATGGCGCAATTCATCGAAAAACGAGCGGAACTGGTGAATGGAAGCGGAACCATTTCCAGGCGGGAGCCGGAACCGGCGCGCTAATTTTTCATGGCGGATTTTCGTGCTGGCCGGCCGTTTGCCGTTGCCGATCCCACTTTTTTCTCCAGCCGGGCCACCTTGGATTTCAATCTTTCGATCTCTGCCTGGGCTTCGGCCAGTTCGGAGCCGGCGGTTTTCCGCGCTTTTTTGGCCAGCGCCAATTCCTTGCCGTGACGCCGCAATTCCAGTTGCGTCATGACGTGCCTTGCCAGAATGCGGAGCGCCTGTTCCTGCTCCGGGCGCAATGTGCGAGGCACCTGGTCGATTACGCACAAGGTGCCCAGCGCATAACCATCGGGGGTGATCAGCGGCGCGCCGGCGTAGAAACGAATTTTTGGATCAGAGGTCACCAGCGGATTGCTGGAAAAGCGTTTGTCCTGCGTCGTGTCGGGAATAATAAACAAGCCTTCCTGCTGGATGGCGTGGGCGCAGAACGAAAGGTCGCGGGACGTTTCCGACACGGAGATGCCCACCTTGGATTTGAACCATTGACGCTTTTCGTCGATCAGCGAAATGAGCGCAATCGGAGCTTCGCAAAGGCGCGCCGCCAGTTCCGTGAGATCGTCGAACATCTCTTCGGGAACGGTGTCGAGCACGTCGTATTGCCAGAGGACTTTCAGCCGTTTCTTTTCGCTGGTTGCAAGCTGGGTATTCATGGGTTTGCGTCTGTCTCTCTCAAGACAACGCTACGTTTTGCGCCGCGTGGAATCAATCAGCAAAACTTAAATCCCGCGCTCGTTCACAATCACGTTCTTTTTACCGAGAACAATCACGCGCGGCTTCCATTTCTCCGCCTTCTTCTTGGTCACCTCGGTAAAACTCATGATGGTCAGCACGTCGCCTTTTTTGCCCATGTGAGCCGCCGCGCCATTGAGGATGATCAATCCCGAACCCGGATCGCCTGGAATGGCGTAGGTTTCAAAGCGGTTTCCATTGGCCATGTTGCTGCACAGGATGCGCTCGTAGGGCACCATGCCGACCTTTTCCATCAGGGCGGAGTCGATGGTCATGCTGCCTTCGTATTGGACGTTGCCGCCCGTAACGGTGGCGCGGTGAATCTTGGATTTGAGCAGATAAAATAGCATTTGAACTGGTTCCGATTTGCGCTTCTGCGCGTCACCAACATCGTTTCAAAACCGTGGTTTCTCAACGAGTGGTTGGCTCGGAAGCGTTGTCAATATAAGCATTGAAGCGGCTGATTCAACTTCTCTTTACATAGGCCAGACGAGGCCGCGTGGCTATTTCTTTGTTGGCCACTTGAACTGACGTGCTTTAGATTCAGGTTCCAAGATGCAAATCACGACCATTGTCGCCCTGACCGCGGCTGCGCTGATTCTCCTGCGATTGGCCACGGAGCAATGGCTCGCCTGGCTCAATCGCCGGCACGTCGCCAACCACGCCGCGGCGGTTCCCGCTGCTTTCAGAGAGATCATCGATCCCGCCACCTACGCAAAATCCGTTCAATACACTTTGGCCAAAAGCCGGTTTGGACAGATTGAAGACATCTATAACGCAGTTGTTCTGCTCGCGGTTTTGTTTTGCGGTCTGTTGCCGTGGGGTTTTCGCGTCGCGTCGCAAATGCTCGGTTCTTCAGCGTGGGCCATGGCGGCCTATCTCTTCGCAGTCGGAATGGCTCTGTCATTGCCAGGAATGCCGTTGAACTGGTATGCGCAATTTCGATTGGAAGAGCGATTCGGCTTCAACACGACGACGCTCAAAGTCTGGTGGTTTGACCGGTTCAAAGGCTTGCTGCTCGCGCTGGTGCTGGGTTATCCGTTGCTCGTTCTGGTCTTGAAAATTGTCGAGTGGACCGGCAACGCGTGGTGGCTCTGGGCTTGGGGCGCGCTGCTTGCCTTTCAGTTGCTGATGTTCGTGCTGGCGCCTGTTCTCATCCTGCCTTTGTTCAATAAATTCACGCCGTTGCCGGAAGGCAATTTGCGGGAACAGTTGCTGAAGCTCGCCCGTCGCACGGAGTTCCGCGCCGGAAGCATTCAGGTGATGGACGGCAGCAAACGTTCCCGTCACTCGAACGCGTTCTTCACCGGCTTGGGCAAGTTCCGGAAAATCGTTCTCTTCGATACTTTGATCCAACAGTTGAGCGCGTTGGAATTGGAAGCCGTGCTGGCCCACGAAATTGGCCACTACAAGAAAAAGCACATTCCCAAAATGCTGGTGTTTTCGGCCTTGAGCTCGCTGCTCGGCTTTTACCTGATCTCGTTCCTGGCGCGGCAGGAATGGTTTTATCACGCCTTCGGTTTTGAGCCGGGAAACATCGCGCCCGCGTTGTTGCTGTTTGGTCTCCTGTCTGGCGTGGTGACTTTCTGGTTCTCGCCGGTGGCGCATTGGTGGTCGCGCCGGAATGAATACGAAGCGGATGCGTTTGCCGCCAAGGTCATGAACGAGCCGCAATCGCTGATTGGCGCGTTGCGCAAACTGAACGAGAAAAACCTCAGCAATCTCACGCCGCATCCGCTCTACAGTGGCTTCTACTATTCGCATCCGGCGATGTTGGAACGCGAACAGGCGCTCGCGAAAGTTTAGCTGCAACGGCGGGAAACACTCGAGTGTCACCTTTCCCAAGCTTGACACGTCCGAACGAAGAAATTACGAAGGACACACTTCTATGACCAAAACCAAACTGTTGTCGCTCGCGTTTCTCGTCACTTGCCCCGGGTTGTGCTTTGCAGCCGGTTCACTCACCGTAAAAGCGGTCAACAAGTTGCCGATCGCCCGTGCCAGCGAAACCCTCGAGCTTTCGCGCACATCTCTGGAACCAATCGGAGTCGAGCTCGATCGCATTCACGTGAAGGATGCGTCGGGCAAAGAGCTGATGGTGCAAGCGGTGGACACCGATTACGACGCCTTGCACAATCCCGACATCTTGATTTTTCAGTCGGACTTTGCACCGGGCGAAACCAAGACCTTCACCGTGACCGCGGGCTCGAAGCATCGTTATTCGAAAGATCAATACAAGGCGTTTGGTCGGTTTGTCCGTGAACGATTTGATGATTACGCGTGGGAAAACGATCGCATTGCGCATCGCACCTACGGCAAAGCATTGGAAACCTGGGAAGGCGAACCGCTCGCCAGCAGCACGATCGATATCTGGTCCAAGCGCACGCCGCGCATGGTGATCAATGACTGGTATCTGACTGACAATTACCACGCGGATGCTGGCGAGGGCGCCGATTATTATTCGGCTGGCTTGAGCCGCGGCGACGGTGGCAGTGGTCTTTGGGCGTTGGATCAACTCTGGGCATCGCGCAATTTCGTCGAGTCCCGTCAACTCGCCAACGGCCCGATTCGCGTGATGTTCGAGCTGGTTTATGAACCGTTCAATGTCAACGGCACCAGCGTGAGTGAAGTAAAACGCGTGTCGCTCGATGCCGGTCATCAGTTGGATCATTACGTCAGCACCTACAAGCCGTTCACCTTGAAACCCAGCCCGTTGACCGTTGCCATCGGCCTCAAGAAAGTGGTTGGTGAGCAGAAGCAGTTAAACCCGGAACACGGCTGGCTGGCCAAATGGGAAAAAGTTGAAAAGAACGCCGGCAATCAAGGGTTGGCGATCATCGTCAATCCGAAGAACTTCGACAAGCAGGTGGAGGATCGGCTCAATCTGCTGCTGCTGACGAAGGTTCCCGCGAACAACACGCTCGAGTATTGGGCGGGTTTCTGCTGGGACAAAGCCGGTCAGATCACCACCGCCGAGGCCTGGAGCAAATACGTGGACGAGTTTGCCCAGGCAGCGGCCTCGCCGATTCAAGTGACAGTCGCTCAATAAAAGCGCCTCTCGCGCGAGCCGGCTCGCTGGGGGCGAAGGCACCCGCTGCTCTCAGGCGACCGGCTCGCCGGCTAATTCGTGCCGCACTTTCAAACGATGCTGAACCGCGGCTTTGGCCGAGTGCAGTAAAACATCGCGCTGCGGCTTCGAGCTCTCCCGGTTTTTGATCGGCAAAGAGCAGGTGACGATCGTTCCTTGCTTGCCGTGGGCTTTGATTTCAAATTTCGCGCCGATCGTGTTGGCGCGATAATTCATGATGCGAAGACCCAGCCGGTTCTTCTTCAGGCTTCCCGAGAAAGGCACTCCATCGTTGCGGATGCTGAGCAGCAGCTTGCCGCCGGCGCAATGGGCGGAAATCCAGACGCGCGAGCCTTTGCCGTGCTTGATCGCGTTGTTCACGGCTTCCTGGGCAATCTTGTAAAGCTGGGTGATCGTATGGCTCGGCAACGCGGGAATATCGCCTTTGGTCGCGACCGCGCAGGAGACGTTGAACATCTTTTTGACGTTGCTGGCGAGTGCCTCCAGAACGCTGCGGAGATCGTCGCCCTGAGCATCCATCGAGCTGAACTGATGCGCGAGATTATGGGTATGATGAATCATTTGCTCCACCAGCTGGCCGATTTTTTTGAGTTCCGCGCAAGCCTCGTGTTCCTCCTGAGCCAAGCGGCGTTCCAATCCCGAAGCCATCATGGAAAGCCCGGTCAGTTTTTGCCCCAGATCATCGTGCAGATC
>JBQCEJ010000056.1:0-2909 GCA_051960355.1 Verrucomicrobiota bacterium
TCGGCGGAGGTGCTGCGGCGAAACAAATTGAGCGGATTGATCTGTTTCAGAAAACTGCCTTTGCTGGATTTCGGCGTTGCGCTTTTCGCCGCGACTGCTGGTGTCGATTGCGTTGGAGCCGCCGGGCGTTTGGAATCCGACCTGATGTCCTGCGCGGTTTTCACCGACGGTTCCGGGGAGAGTTTCACCAACTCAACTGGCTGCGTTGCGGCGGGTGCCGCTGTCTGTGCTGGCTGCGTTGTCGCGACGGGCTGCGGCTTCGCTGGAACAGGCGTCACGCGGGCGACGGAGCTGGGTGTTGATTTCACAACCGTGGCAATCGGTGCTGGGGTTGGCGGAACCAGTTTTGCCGGGGGCGGTGCGACGGGTTGAACTTTCGGTGGCGCTTGCGTTTGAGGTCGAACACTGGCAAGCACGCTGGGCGCCGGCGGATTGAGTTCTCGATCCAGCAACTGAGCCGTGGCGTTCACCGATTCCCAATCGGGCGGGCGGACTGGCAGCGCGAGGTATTCGCGATATTTTTGCAAGGCCAGCGCGCGATTGTTGAGATAGTTCTGATTCACAATGGCGAGATTCAGCAAAGCCGGTGCATACTGTGGTTCTGTCTTCAAGGCGGCTGCGAAAAGCTGAGCCGCTTCCACCGGATTTCGCCGTTGCAGTTGAAGCATGCCGAGTCCATTCAAAGCCTCCACGTTGCCCTGATCCGATCGCAGTGCTTCGCGGAAACTTTTTTCAGCCGAGGCCAATTCTCTCAAGCGCAACTGCGCCGTCGCCAGTTGAACCCATCCATCCGCTGAATGCTCGCGCAGCGCGGTGTAAGCAATCAACTCCGGTTTGGCCAGGTCGGGCCGGTTTTGCTCCAAGCGCAGGCAGCCGAGATTGTAATGGGCCTCCACCAGATTGCGGTCGATGGAGAGGGCTCGGATGTACGCGACTTCCGCATTCGTAGGTTGACCCGTGTGGTGATAGGCAAGGCCGAGATAATTCCACGCCGCCGCGTTCGTGCTCATGATCGTTGTGGCGACGGTCAATTCTTCCAGCGCTTCCGCATAGCGCCCACGCTCAATCAGTTTCTCGCCCTCGAGCAAAGCACGCGGTCCTTTGGGCGTGCAACCGGTGAGAAAAAGAGCCGCTGCCAGAAAATAAACGGAGTTATTCTCGAGCCAGTTTTTGATGGTCAGCATTCAAGCTCGTGGTACCATCCGCGCCCGAACGTGTCAAGAAACCCACACATAAAATGGACGTCATCGCACGCACTTGGGCCGCTGCTGTTGCTGGCTGCGCTGCTTCTTTGCGTTCCATGCTTCGCGCAATCCAGCGCTTTTGAACATCTCGGCGCGCCAGCCCGGTCCGTGGTTTACACGGTCGAAGACTCTCGCGCTACCGAAGCGTTCCGACCAGTCGCCGAACCGGTCCAGTCAATGGTCAACCGCGCCATGACGAATCTCACCGGAAAGAGCGATCTTTCAGCAGCGTGGCTGAGCCTTGTTTCCACGCAGGACATCATCGGCATAAAAGTTTTTTCCGAGCCCGGCCCAAACAGCGGCACGCGTCCGGCAGTTGTCGCCGCCGTGATCCAAGGATTAATCGCCGCCGGGATTTCCACGAATCGGATTATCATCTGGGATAAACATCAGACCGACCTGCGGCTGGCCGGGTATTTTGCCCTGGCCCAACGCCTCGGTGTCCGCGTCGCTGGCAGCGCTGAATACGGTTACGATGAAAAGACGTTTTATGAAGCCCCGCTGCTGGGAAACCTCGTGTGGGGCGATCTCGAATTTGAAAAGAAAGGCGAACGCGTCGGTCGCAAATCATTCGTCTCAAAATTGGTTTCTCAGAAAATCACGAAGATCATCAACATCACTCCGTTGATGAATCACAATGAAGCGGGAGTTGCTGGGATTCTCTTCAGTCTCGCGCTGGGAAGCGTGGACAACACCGTGCGTTTCGAAAATGACCGCGCCCGTCTGGCCACCGCCATTCCCGAAATCTACGCGTTGCCCGTCCTGAGCGATCACGTCGTGCTCAATATTGTGGACGGTTTGATCTGCCAATACGAAGGCGAAGAACGCAGCCTGCTTCACTACTCCACTCCGCTCAATCAGCTCTGGTTCAGCCGCGATCCGGTCGCGCTGGACACGCTCTCGATCAAAGAACTGGAACGTCAGCGCCAGTTGACCAAATCGCCCGCCTTGAAATCCAATTGGGACTTATATGCCAATGCCACCTTGCTTCAATTGGGTGAGAGTGACCCCAAGAAAATCACGGTCATCCGCGAGCCTTGAGCGAAACTATTGCCGTGTATCTGCGCCGTGTTTCGGGAAGAACATCAGCGGATCGGATCGGCGGCTGCTTCTCCAACCATTGCTAGCTGGCGGGAACCTTTTTCACCGCTGCAAACATGGCCAGACACTTGGGCCGCTGTTGCTCATGAATCACGATACGTTCCGGATACGTTGTCCCTTTCAGCAGAAGCGGCTCTTCCCACGGTTGATGAATAGTGTCGTCCGGGATGGAGGCCAGTTCGGGAATCCACTCGCGCACGAACTTGCCCGCGGGATCGCATTTCTCGCCTTGCGTCACGGGATTGAAGATGCGGAAGTAAGGCGCGGCGTCCGTTCCGGTTCCGGCGCTCCACTGCCAGCCGCCGTTGTTCGCAGCCATATCGCCATCGACCAACTGCTGCATGAAATACCGTTCGCCCCACTGCCAGTTGATCAGCAGATCTTTGGTCAGAAACATCGCCACAATCATTCGCAGCCGATTGTGCATCCATCCCGTTTGATTCAAACAACGCATCGCCGCATCCACGATGGGATAGCCCGTTGCTCCCCGGCACCAGGCGTCGAAATGGGTTCGATCGTTCGACCATTGCAGCGCGTTGTATTCCGGTCGAAAGGCTCCCTTGG
>JBQCEJ010000057.1:0-12027 GCA_051960355.1 Verrucomicrobiota bacterium
AATGAAATCCTCGACGGCATGAGCAGTTCCGGAATGGGCGAGCACATGACTGGCCACGCGGTCGATGAAAGCAGAGCCCAGCCGGGTCTTTTTGTACGTGAACGCGCCCGGGTCACCCAGACACGTCAACACCAGACCGTGACGAATGCGGCTCGAATCGTTGAGCGCAAGCCAGGTAATCGATCCGATGGTTCCCGGAATGAACACGAAACGGTAGCTGAGTCGTGGCGTTGATTTCAGAAGGTGCTTGGCAAGCTGCACTGAGAGCCCGATCCCGGACAGGTTGTCATTCGCCATGTAGGGATGGCAACAATGGGTCGAAATCAAAAACTCGTCGGGAAGCCGGCCGGGAATCATCAATTCGCCATACGTCAAAGCCCCGGGCTTTAACGTGCTCTCAATGCAGACATCAAAGGGACCGTCGCCCAGACCATCGCGTTGTTGCTGGCTGAGGCAGAATCCCCAAGTCTCCCGGTAATATGAGGTCTTGTACGGAATGGCAGCCGGCTGATTGGGGAGCGAGTGCAGATGCGGTTCCAACTCGGCGCGCGTCATCCTTGCCTTGACTGGCGCGCTGTAATTGAGCACGTGAAGGCTGCATTTTTGAAAGTCGATCAGCCGTTCGCCTTTCGAGTTCTTGATGTAAGCGTCGAGAATGTTCCACTCATTGGGGACGGTCCAATCCAGAACCGGCGTACCGGTTGGTACTTCGTGAATCTTAATTGGAATCTCGCGCGAAAGAATGCGCAGTGTCTCTCTGACTCCGTCTCCTGTAATACTGCGGCAAATCGGGACAAGCTCGCGGGCCAGCGTTAAAATCGCATCGGCTGCGTCCAGGCTGAGGGCTGAAGTGCTCACAGGAAATTTGAGTAACTGCGATCGCGCCCGTTCAGGATCGGATCCGCAACCGGCCATTCAATTCCAAATGTCGGATCATCCCATCGCACGCCGGAACCAGCGGCTGCGTCGAAGAACTCCGACATCTGATAAAAAACTTCCGAGGCATCCATCAGCGTTTGGAATCCATGGGCGAAGCCTTCCGGCACATAAAGCATCCGCCGGTTTTCAGCGGTCAATTCCGTGCCGAAATGCTTCTTGAAGGTGGCCGAGTCGGGGCGCAGATCGATGATGGCGTCATAGATTGCCCCCATGGTGCAGCGAACCAACTTGGCTTCCGCATGAGGCGGTTTCTGGAAATGCATTCCTCGCAGCGTTCCTCGCTTCTGATTAAACGAAATGTTGCATTGCGACAGTCGCGCATTCAGCCCGTGATTGGAAAATTCCCGCTGACACCAGCTTCGCGCAAAAAAGCCTCGATCATCCACGTGACGTTCAAGCTCAATGACGAACGCGCCCTTGAGATGGGTTTCATGGAAAGTCATTGCGCCTTGGCAAGCAGCCAGCTGGTCTCTTCGTAAAGGATCAAAACACTCCCACTTCCGGGATCGGCACCACAAACTGCCCGCCCCATTCGCGGATGCCAGCCATCTGCTCGGAAATCTCCTTGCGCAGATTCCACGGCAGAATCAAAACGTAGTCTGGCTTGGTCTCAAATATCTTTTCCGGGCCATAGATCGGAACGCGCACGCCCGGCATGAAATGGTTTTGCTTGTAAGGACTTTTATCGACGACGTAATCCACAAGGTCATCGCGGACGCCGCAGTAGTTCACCAATGTGACGCCCTTGGCGGCGGCGCCGTAGCAAACCACCGTCTTGCCGGCGCTCTTCGCGCTGATCAGAAAGTTAAGCACCTTCCGCTTGGTCGATTTCACTTTCTCGCCGAAGCTTTCATACGTCTCGGTTTTGGAAAGTCCAAACGCCAGTTCCTTGTCTCGCATCTCCGCGACGCGTGGGGTGAGTGCGGCGTTGGCCGACTTGTTTTCCGCGTGACGAGCAAAGATGCGCAAGGAGCCGCCGTGCGTTGGCACTTCTTCCACATCGAAGAGCGTCAATCCGTGATGCGCAAACACTTTCTCCACCGCGAGTAGTGACAGATATGAGAAGTGCTCGTGGTAAATCGTGTCGAACTGGTTCTGCTCAATCAATCGGAGCAGATGTGGAAACTCGAAGGTGATGATTCCCGCGGGCTTGAGCGCAATTTTCAGTCCGCCCACGAAATCGTTGAGGTCGGGAACGTGCGCCATGACGTTGTTGCCGAGCAACAAGTCTGCGCTCTTTCCATCCGCCACCAGTTCCTTCGCCGTCTGGACTCCAAAAAATTTCACCACCGAAGGAATCTGCTTCTGCTCCCATGCGACTTTCGCCACGTTTGCGGCCGGTTCGACGCCCAGGACGGGAATGCCTTTGGCTTTGAAATGTTGCAGGAGATAACCGTCGTTGCTGGCGATCTCGACAATCTGGCTGGCTGCATTGAAGCCGAACCGTCCGATCATCATTTCGCAATAGCGGCGGGCGTGCTCGACCCAGCTGGTCGAAAAGCTGGAGAAATACGCGTAGTCACTGAAGATCGCGCCCGGCGATTCGAACTCCTCCAGTTGAGTCAGGAAGCATTTCTCGCAGACCCAGACTTTCAGCGGAAAGAATTTCTCGCCGAGATTTACGTTCTCGAACTTCACGTACGAATTCGCCAGTGGCGACAGCCCGAGATCGCACATGATGTGACGCAGTGGCGCCGAGCAGAAACGACAATTGGGTTGGTGCATGTTTTTGAAGGCAGTTGGTTTGAGTGGCAAGCGGTCAGAACTTGGTCTGCCAGAAAAAGCCCTTGTCCACCTGATTGGTGCGAATCAGATATTGAAGCTGCTTGAGCCGGGTGAAAGCGCGATGCTCAAACTGCTCCTTCGCGAAGTCGATTTGTCGGAACAGCTCGTGGAACTGCTGAACACCTTTGTCCGCGTCCCATTCGCATTCAAACTTTGGAAGATGTTTGCGGATCTTGTCGAAGTTCACGCGGTAGCTGCGGTTGTCGCCGCCCTGCTGGCCAAAGCTGACCTTGGCGTCAGAAAAGACTTTTCCGACCTTCTCGGCGATTTCGCGAACGCGATAATTCTGCCCGTTGCTGCCGATATTGAAAACCTCGTTGAAGATCGCATCGGTCGGCGCTTCGATCGCGCAATAAATTGCCTTCGCAATATCCAGACCGTGAACAATCGGGCGCCACGGTGTGCCGTCGCTGATCATCTTGATTTCCTTGGTCGTCCAGGCCAGGCCGCAAAGGTTGTTGAGAACCAGGTCAAACCGTTGCCGCGGCGAAGCGCCAAAGGCAGTGGCGTTGCGGAAATAGCAGACGGCAAAATTCTTGTCAGCCATCAGGCGGAGATCGCGTTCGCAAAGTGTCTTGCAAATCGCGTAGGCCGTCTGCGGGTTGGGCTTGGTTTCTTCGGTGACGTCTCCGTCTGTTGCGACGCCATAAACCGAGCAGGACGACATGTAGATGAATCGCTTGACACCCGCAGCCTTGGCGACGTTGGCCAGATGCAGCGTGCCCTTATGATTGATCTCGTAAGTGATGTTCGGATCCAGTTCGCCCAGCGGATCGTTGGAAAGTTCGGCCATGTGCACCACCACTTCCTGGCCGCGCAGGTCATCGGCGTTCAGATGCCGGATGTCTTTGACGATGGTCGAAGGGGTGTTGCCTTTGGCGTTGTAAAGGAAACCAGCTCGGTAAAAGCCGGTATCGACGCCCGTGACTTCGTGTCCGCGTTCAATGAGGTATGGGGCCAGCAACGCTCCGAGATAACCTTCCGTGCCGGTGACGAGTATTTTCATGTTTTTTTGGTGACGTGTGTTTACTGGAAAAATCTGCGCTGGGTCAACTCTGGCGTGGTTGGCCGTGGCCTGCGCGCCAAGTTGCAGTTTATCGCTCCGGGTTCAACCCCGGGCCGAATTGATTCCGTGGAATTTGGTCGTGCCTCAGGATGAAGCAACGGGCTGCTTGCGCATTTCGGGAACCTGCGCCGCCACGTGCATGCCAATTTCCAGACACGCGGTCGCTGCGGGCGAAGGAGCATTGCAGACGTGCAGTGAATTCTTCCCTGGAATGATCAGAAAATCGTCCACGAGTTTGCCATCATCCGTCAGCGCCTGAGCGCGAATTCCAGCAGCGCAGGGGATCAGATCTTCCGAGCGCACTTCCGGAATCAACTCTTGCAGGCTCCGTGTGAAGGCGGCTTTGCTGAACGAGCGATACATTTCCTTCAAACCTTCACCCATGTTTTTCGAAGCCATTTTCCAGAAACCGCCAAAGGTCATGGTTTCGAAGAAGTCGCGCGCATTGAAATCTGTTTTGAAATAGCCTTGTCGAGCGAAGGCAAGCACCGCGTTCGGACCGGCATGAATGCTGCCGTCGATCATGCGCGTGAAATGGACACCCAGAAACGGGAAATCGGGGTTGGGGACAGGATAAATCAGCGTTTTGACCAGGTGCCGCCGGTCGGGTTTCAATTCGTAATACTCGCCACGGAAGGGAACGATCTTCGCCTTGGGATCGGCGCCGGCGGCACGAGCTACGCGATCGCTGTGCAGCCCGGCGCAATTGATCACAAACCGAGCCCCGTATTCTCCAGAGTTGGTCTCGATGATCTGTTCAGTTCCACGGTTCTGGATGCGCTGGACTTCCGTGCTGAATTGGATTTCGCCACCGTTGGCCTGAATGAGTTCCAGAATTTTCTGACAGACTTTTTTGTAACTGGTAATGCCAGTGGACTTCACCAAAACGCCGGCGATGCACTGGACGTGTGGTTCAATTTCGCGCACGCGTTCCGCCGGCACCTTTTCGACCGGCACTTCGTTGAGTTGACCCCGTTTGAAAAGATTTTCAAGCAGCGGTAATTGGCTCTCCTGAGTCGCGACGATCACCTTGCCGCACACCTCATGCGGAATGCCGTGTTCCTGACAGAATTTAACCATGCTCTGGGCGCCAGACTTGGCGAAGCGCGCCTTGTAGCTGCCGGGCTTGTAGTAGATGCCGGAGTGAATGACGCCGGAGTTGCGGCCGGTCTGATGCTGGGCGGGGGCGGATTCTTTTTCCAGGACGAGGACTCGCGCACCCGGGAATTTCTTGCCGACGTGCAGCGCTGTGGAAAGCCCCACAATCCCGCCGCCAATCACCGCGTAATCGAAGGTTTGCATAAGTCAGTTCATCAACCGCGATTTGTCGGTCACCTTGGGTCCCAGATTTTCCAAGGCGCATTGCCCTTGGCCCAAAGGTCTTCCAAATACATCTTGTCGCGGAGCGTGTCCATGTTCTGCCAGAAGCCGTTGTGCTTATAGGCTGACAATTGACCTTCGTGGGCCAGGCGTTGCATCGGTTCTCGCTCCCAAATGGTGGCGTCGCCCTCGATATAATCAAGGACCTGCGGCTCTAGGACGAAGAAGCCGCCGTTGATATAAGCGCCGTCGCCATCCGGTTTCTCGCGAAAGCTGCTGATGCGATTTTGATCTTGATGAAGGGCAAAGGCACCGAAACGTCCAGGAGGCTGAACTGCCGTCAAAGTGGCGAGTGTCTTCTGGTCTCGATGAAAACGGACCAGCTTTTGGATATCCAGATCAGTGACGCCGTCGCCGTAAGTGAGGCAAAAGGTTTCGTTGGCGAGGTGTTTGGCAACGCGCTTGATACGTCCGCCGGTCATTGAATTCTCGCCGGTATCGACCACGGTGACCCGCCATGGCTCGGCGGCAGTCTGGTGAATCTCCATCGCGTTCCTGGCCAGAGCGAACGTGACATCCGCGCGGCGCAGGAAGTAGTTGGCAAAGTAGTCTTTGATGGTTTCACCGCGATAGCCACAGCAGATAACAAACTCCGTCAGGCCTGCTGCGGCATAGATTTTCATGATATGCCAGAGGATTGGCCGGTGGCCGATTTCGATCATGGGCTTTGGCCGCAGCCCGCTCTCTTCAGCGATACGCGTTCCAAGCCCGCCCGCCAGGATGACAACTTTCATGATAATTGAGTTTGATTAGTATTTGAATCTGAGACTTTCTCGCGAAACCGGATGACGCGCGCTGGGGTGCCAGCAGCGATGGCATTATCTGGAATATCTCGCGCCACCACGGAACCAGCTCCCACGACGGCTCCCGCCCCGATCCGAACGCCCGCGAGAACAATGACCGCATGGCCGAGCCAGGCGCCATCTCCGACCGTGATCGGACCTTTGCTTTCCAGCGGCTGACTCATGATGGTTTTCCCGGCGGCCATTCCATGGTTATAAGAGTAGAACGCACAGTTGGCCGCAATCTCGACGGAGGCTCCAATCGTTATGTCGGAAAGAAACGCGTGAAAATGACAGCCAGGCTGAATGTGCGTGTTCGGTCCAATCTCAATCTGTCCGTCCGATCCGGTTTCCATGATCGTATCGCCGTAAATCTGCACGCGCGACTTCAGCACGACTGGGCCTCCTGATGGCCGCTCCCCAATGATGACGCGATCGCCGATATAAACATTGGATCCGAGCGTAAGCTTCGAATGACTGACGGTTGCGTTATGAGCAATAAAGCCACGCGGGTGAAGAAACGATAGAAAGGCGCGGCCGTGATAGGGTTCCGTTTGCCATGAGGCCAGGCGCGCGGCAACTCTGCGATGCAGGCGATCATGCCCTGCGAGTGGAATCCAAAATTGCCGCCATCGGCGGAGCAGTCTTTCGTGCATAGTGTGGCCGCGTTTGTTTCAGGCAGCAGTCGCTGCCCTCGGATCCAGCGGATGGTCGTCCTGGTCGCCGGGCGGTGGGCCGCCGCGACCAGGGCCGTCGCTGGTTATGTACGACGCGCCCGTCAGGTGCACGAGAATGTTCCTCAATTGTTCATTAAATTTTTCCCGGGTGTGATTGGCCTGAGCGAATGACCAAGTCTTGAGCCACATTGTTTTCAATCGCTCGTTTGGAAGCGCGGACAGCAGCCTGACGGAGTTTTTGATTTCGCTGATGGAGCTGTCTTTCAGCAGGATGCCAAAATCTTCTACATCCACACTGGATTCATAGCTAACAATGGGAATCAAGCCGTCATGCATGCACGTCAAGACGCTTCCGCCCCCGCCTTCCGAACACGACGGGTAAACAACGCCGACACATTTATTGGTGACCCGCTTGAATTCAGGGCTGTCAACATCCATCCAGCCGAGCGTATGGATGTTTGCGCTTTCATAGAGTTCCTTGCGGAAGGCTTGCTCAAAATCCATTTCCGCATGGATAGGGCCGCACACGTACAATTCGTGATCCGGCATCTCAGCGAAGGCATCCAGAACCAGGTCCAATCCTTTGTGTACAAATCCACTGCTTCCAAACCATAAAAAGGTTTTGCGACAGACATCAAAATCTTTTGCGTCCGGGATTGCGTACGTGCCGCATGCCGGATAGGCCAAGCGATAGATGGGCTTGTTCAGGTAGTTATATGTACCTACCGTGAACTGGTTCCCAGCCATCAAAGCGCAATCGGCAGTCTCAAACGCCCTGTCGCATTCTAGAACTCTGAGTCCTACAAGTGAGACTCCTTTTCGTCGCTGAAGGTCCAGTCCGCGCCTGAATGCAGAACTGTTGTTAAATAACCAATGGGCGGTGTCCAAATAGGCGATCTTGACGCAATTTTGATTCAAACGGTGAGCGATTTTGTCGAAGTGCGTTCGAAATGAGAGGAAAAAATTGTAACGCTTCTTAGGGACGAACTCTTCATTCAGGTAATCGATGACATCCACATTGTATCCGAGTTGCAGGAAGGTCAGGGCGATTTGGAGTGATCGCCAGTGGTGGGCGTGGTTGTTCGGCACAGGCTCATCTTTTTTCAGGAGAAAAGGCTTGATCCATAATGCCAGCAGCACGTTGCCTCGAGGGACTGAGTTGGGCTTCAGTGAAACTTTTTTAAACAGAGTCGTGGAGCCCCGCTTTTTGATCTCCAAACCAAAATTGCGGAGGGATGCTTTGATGAACCTTTTCATAAGACGCATTTGTGCAAGTTGTGGAGCTAGCCGTGACCGGTGAGGAGTCTCCTGCCGCGACCGATTCTGGACGCAATGCGCTGGCTGATGGACTTCGTCGTGTTCCGCTGTTGACTCGCGCACTCCAACTCCGGCCAATTCATTTTTATCAGATTCACCGGAAAGACCGGGCCGTATGGCTTCGGCTCTTGCGAGGAAGGGGGATCGCTGATGAACACCTCCTCCAGGAAGCAGTCCCAATCCTCGTACCATGTCCATGTCTTGGTGGCCATGTAGATCGCCTTCACAGTTTCATTCAAAGCCTTGTCGGTCCTCAGTGTGACATACAACGGTGAGCATCTGGAGATGCAGTTGAGCATCAGCTTGAAAGAGACGTTGCTGCAATAGTTCGAAAACCAGAGATCAAACTGCATCTCTTTCTGAAGCTCCTTGATCACCCGATACACCTGAACGTGTTCCTCGTTCCCGTACTCGCCCCAAGGGTTGTGCGTGAAAACATTGCGACAGCCATCCAATTGCACTCTCAGCTTGGCGCTCAGTTCAAAATAATTTGCCTCGTAATGTTCCCGCGGGGTCGCCTTTAAGATCTCGAGACCGAAGCTCGTAAGCTTGGGATTGTTCCAATCTGCCGAGCGGAAGGTGCCAGCCTCCGTGGCCTCCAAACATGAGAGATTGATAATCGGATGCCGCGACAGGCTCCGCCGTCTTCCCGGGCCGCGCTCAGGGTCGGAGCGGCTTTCAAGGAAGCAAATAATGACACGATCTACCTTGGCGAGAACCGAGCTGAACCATAAGACTTCATCGTCCGGATGGGCTGCAACGATGATGGAACTGTCGAGCATCTGGCCGACCTGCGCGGGAAACGAAGGGGACACAGGCACCGGGTTGGGCAAGGCGCACATATTATTCTGAGTGGAAATGGCCTCCGATACGAAACTGGCTCGCGTCTTCAAACTTCAGACATCCGCCATCTGAAGCAGCCTTATGCCACCGCGAACCCGTAACGACGGCAGGATAGCCAAACATGACTATAACTCAAACAGGAATTCCTCTGTATTTGAGCAGACCTTCCGTGCGGCCGATCTGGCGGCCTAGTTTCCACAAAAAATCGTATCGACCTGAGCGGCTTCGTGCCCGAAAAGCCAAGGGTACGAGTTCTATGGATTCTTTCATGAAATCTTTGAAAACTGGCGCGGTGTTCTTTGTTGCCGGCCAATAACGTTTCGCGAGAATCGCGCTTTCCTGAGCATAGCTCCGAGCCTGCTGAAAGTGGTCGCGATATTTCGTTCGGCGCCGGTAATGAAGGACAGCGTCAGGGACGAACCCCAATTCGATGTTTTTCAAATGGGCTCGAATACAGAAGTCGGTATCCTGCACAAATTTCAGAGTTTCATCGAACTTGCCCACTTGGTTGAGAACGCTTCGACGCAACCCCAAAGTGGTGCCGGAGGCAAAAAGACAATAAGGAGGAAACCACAAGCGTGGCAGTTCGTTTTTCTGCTGAGTCCAGTGCAATTCTGGTGGATTCAGCTTTTCGTGCCTGACACTGCATCCGACCATTTCGAATTGCTCCAACGCCGAGGTCATCGCCTCTAGCCACCCGGGGCCAACTTCGTCATCCTGATCTGTCATCAGAATCAAATCTCCGCGAGCGGCTGTCAGTCCCGCATTCAATGCGAACGGGCGCCCGCGCAGGATAAATTCGTTCACAATACGCAGAACCGGAATTCGCCTATCAAAACTCTTTGCTATCTCGGCAGAATTGTCTGTGGATCCATTGTCGATAATGACCACTTCCCATGGCTTCGAGTATCTTTGACGAGCGAGTGCTTCCAGTTGAACGGCCAACGTCTGCGCCCCATTGTAAACGGTAATTACGATACTTGTCATTTCAGAGTGCGAGGATTGTCAATCGGCTAAACGGATCGGCGTCGATGCTGCCGCAATGGGCGCCGCGATGGGGTTGAATTTGCCGTATGGCTTGTAATGATTGTTCCAGCGGAAAACGCGACGAATCACTCCGGGAAATGGGTGGCGATAATTGCAATCCCAAATCACGTCGCGAGCACTTTCTCTATCGCGCGCGTGAGTTTGCTGACGTTCACGATCATGTTTTCATTTCCCGCCCACTCGCTCCGCTCATTTCCGATGGGGTCTCCCATTAGGTAATGATAACGGCAGCCCGCAGCAAGGCTGAGTTTCCAATAGCATGGGTTAACGTAGCGAGCCGACAGAATCTCCAAAACCCTGGTTCCCGCCCTGCAGAATGTGATGTTGGCCAGGTTGGCTCCATGTGGCCCCAGAACGCATTCGGCATTCGCAAATAGGCTCACCTGATCCAGAAAGTTAAGCCCTTCGAGATCTACGGTTCTGAATCCATGTCGCTCAAGCACGGGAAGGAGCTCTTCTTCGTTTTCAATTCTCCGCCTCGCAGGCTTGCTGCGTGTTACGTAAAGGCGTTCACCGGCCATGATCCCGGATTTTATGGCGTGTGTTTTCGGAACGAAGGTGTCGCGTAGATAGTCACAAACCCATCTCGGAACGGTTCCTGGGATTCCTGGAACGGATGGGACAACAAGCTCCTGTGCTTGGATGTATTTGACTGTACTGGAATCGATCACCCGGTCGCCACCCAAGCCAAGCAACTCTAAAGTTCTCCGTTGAAACGGGAGCAAATTTTCAACATACAGGCGGTCCACCTTCACTCCGGCTTTTTCAAGCAAGTGAAGCCGTGGCAACACATCGAACAGCCAATGATAATAATTCTTTGAGTGCAGGGTGCTTAGGGTCGCGACCGATCCTTCAAATCTCTCAATCTTCGGGAAATATTCCCGATTCATCAGGATTGGGAACTCCTTGGGATCGTAACCTGTGTTCCAATCAGGGTAGTAGAAGAGAAGATAGGCTTCGTATGATAGCTTCGGCACCAGTCGCGCCTTGCGAGTGAGATTGTACCCGCGATCGGTTGAGATGCCGTCCTGCAACGTGGCCACGAAAGCCTCCGGAAACTTCCGCTGCGGGAAGAACTTCTCATGGATACGAGGCTCAATCGTTTCGGGAGGCGGATTATCAAAGGTTTCCGGCGTATAAACAATCTTGCGGTCCACGCATTCCAATGACTCAGTTCCTGCGGGAAAACCGCAGACGCGAAAGACATTTTCGCCCAGCAATGACTTCATCGCTTGTCTCGCGGTGCGGCCCATGCGTGCCCGAACGGCTTTTGCAGTTTTTATAATCGGTTTTCTCAGCATGCGATGGAACGGGGGATTCGCCTGACGTGACAGGTTCAAACGGACCGCGGTTCGTATCCGATCTCTAATTGCCGGTTTTGCTGGCGTGTGGGCCAAAGCCGCTGGCCAAGAATGACTGCTTTCACCCGATGAACTTACCGGGTAGCAGCTTCCGTCATCTTACCAGTCGGGAAATATTGCGTTGTCCAGTGCAGCATCGGACGAATCAAACCTGGGATTGGGCGCATATATTCGCCGCGTGACGTATCCTTGGCTTCCAGACAATCGATGACCCGGAATTGAACCACGTCATCTTCCTCGATGTGCCGTGCTTCCGGGGCAAGAGACATCATATTGAAATGTACTGAGGCGGCTCCCTCGGCCAGGAAATTCCCCGGAATCCAACTGGTGCTGACATAGCGCCCCGCAGGGCGGCGCTGTGCCCGCCATTCCCTGTCCATATCTTGGGCGACAAACAGCAGATCACCTTCTTCGTTCTTGAGAGCAAAATGGGGGTGGAAAATAAATCCGGATTTCAGAACCTCATATTCCATTTCAATTCCCACCGGATGACGGATGTCAAAGCTGTCGGACACGTCACCGGCTTCCGTTTTGACGCGAACTGCGCGCAGCCGAACGACCTCATCTCCGGGAGCCTGTTTCAGGTCGGGCCACACACGCACCGCGCTATTGCCGGCACCGGAATGCAAATAGCTGTTGGCCACCTGCCGGGCGGGGCCGTCCAGTTTAACTGTTCCCTTCTCGAGCAGAATGCATCGCTGGCACAGCCGGGCGACCGCCTGCATGTTGTGGGATACGAAGAGCACGGTGCGTCCCTGGCCCCGGACGGCGTCCATCTTGTCGAGGCATTTGCGTTGGAATTGCGCATCTCCCACCGCCAGCACTTCGTC
>JBQCEJ010000058.1:0-5970 GCA_051960355.1 Verrucomicrobiota bacterium
GCCGCCGCCCCCTTCATACAGCAAGCCGCCGTGCAGATCGGCTTCACTGGCCATGAGCCGAACCGAGCCGTCGCTTTCCTGGAATATCGGAGTCACCCCAACATCGGGCGCGCCTTTGATCTGCAAAACGATGGTCGAAGAAATTTTGTCGGGCGCTTCCGCCGGAACCTGCAGCTCCACGCCTTTGGCCGTGCTGCTGAATTTCAACTTCTGCCCGCTGACCAGCATTCGCGCTGCGCCGACACTGTTTTTTAGTCCGGGCACCAGCAGCTTTCCGTTCGTTGGCCAGTTGAAGACATGCAGATACAGCGTGGTTTCGTCGCCGGCAACTTTCTTGGTGCAACGGCCCCAAGGCAAGCGTTTGAAAGGGCTGGCAGTTGTGGCGTAGATCGCTTCGCTGTTGTCTTTCATCCACGCGCCAACCGCTTTCAATCGCTCAATGCTTGCCGCGGGAATCTCGCCTTGAGCGGTCGGACCGACGTTCAGCAGATAATTTCCACCCTTGCTCGCGATGTCCACCAGGTTGCGAATGATCGTTTCCGTGGACTTCCAGTTTTCGTCGTAGCTCTTGAAGCCCCACGTGTCGTTCATCGTCATGCAGGTCTCCCAATCGCGACCGGGAAAGCCTGTGGCGGGAATGAATTGCTCGGGCGTTTCGGTGTCGCCTTTGTAATCGCCGCCCAGTCGGTTGTTGTGAATGATCCCGGGCTTGAGCTTGAGCAACTCGATCAATTTACCGGCGCGTTCCCGGTTCATGTCTTTTGGCGTGTCCCACCAGAGCACCGCGGGAAATTCGCCGTAATTCGACATCAATTCCTTCACCTGCGGCACCGCGACTTTGTCGATGTAATCATCCATGTCGTGTTCCTGCGCCGGGTCCCACTTGCCGCCGGCAGCCGCGCCGCCGTTGTTCCAGTCCTGCGCCTGCGAATAGTAGAAACCAAGTTTGATGCCCTGCTTGCGACAGGCTTCTGCGAGCGGCTTCAGCAAATCTTTGCCGTAGGGCGTCGCCCCAACGATGTCCCAGTCGTTGACTTTCGAATCGAACAACGCGAAGCCGTCGTGGTGTTTGGAAGTGATGACGATGTATTTCATGCCGGCTTCTTTGGCGAGCCGCACCCAGGCGTCGGGATCGTATTTCACGGGATTGAAATCTTTGGCGTAGGCCTGGTATTCAGCCATGGGAATTTTGCCACGGTTCATGATCCACTCGCCGAGTCCCGGAACCCGCTTGCCATTGTAAGTTCCGGCCGGCACGGCATACACGCCCCAATGAATGAACATCCCGAAACGCGCCTCACGAAACCACTTCATCCGGGCGTCTCGTTGCGCCGGTGTTTCGTTTGCGTAAGGATCCGGGGATTCCGCGCCATTGACAGAGGTTGTGGCCAGAGTTGCCAGCAGCAACCCCGCCAGCGCGATTTTGGTTTTAAAGTTCTTCATAGGTTTGACACTGCGGGCTTTGCAATCCGCGTGGGGAAATTCCCGATCGCGGACGACGCGCCCACTCTGCCGTTGAAGCGGAAATTTTCAATCCTTATTTGAAAGGGATGCTTCAAACGCCAGGGGTTTCATGCGCAAATAAACCCATAAGAGGGCGGGCAGGTTTCCCCATGGCAAGAACAGTCGCCTGGTCTTACGTACTGCCATGCATATTCTTTGGACGATCATAATCGGGTTTCTGGTGGGATTGGTTGCCAAACTGGTGATGCCGGGTCGAGACCCTGGCGGCATTATCATCACGACTCTGCTCGGTATCGCCGGAGCGTTTGTGGCCCGCTACATCGGCATGGCGCTAGGATGGTACAGCGAAACCGACGCGGCTGGATTCATCGCCTCGGTCATCGGCGCAATCATTCTGCTGGCCATTTACAAATTGATTTTCCGCCCCAACCGCGTGGCTTGACGGGAGTCCACTGTAGAGATCGCAGGCGAATGTTCGCTCCCGGTCGCATCGGCTTTGGCGCTTTGGCTAAGCCTCCGTTGCAGCGCGGCGCGGGATCATTTACTGTGCCGGGATGCCGGACATCGTTCTGACCACGCTTAACGCGAAGTACATCCATGCTTCGTTCGGCCTGCGTTATCTGATGGCCAACCTCGGTTCGCTTCGCGGTGATGCCTGCATTGCCGAATTTGACATTAATCAGCGTCCGGTCGACATCGCGGAAGTTCTGCTCGCTCGCAATCCCAAAATCATCGGCTTCGGCGTTTACATCTGGAACGTGACCCAGACCGAGATCGTGGTCGCCGCGATCAAGCGCGTTCGGCCTGACATCGTAATCATTCTCGGCGGGCCGGAAGTGAGCCATGAAGTTGAAGCTCAGCCGATCGTCCAACTGGCCGATTATGTGATCACTGGTGAAGCCGATCTGAAATTTGCTGAGGTCTGTCAGCAACTCCTTTCGGGCAACCGGCCAGCGAGCAAAATCATGGCCGCCTTGCTCCCCGAGTTTTCGCAACTCACGTTGCCATACGATCTCTACACGGACGATGATGTGGCGCACCGAATCGTTTACATCGAGGCTTCGCGCGGCTGTCCGTTCACCTGCGAGTTATGCCTTTCGTCGCTCGAGGTGCCGGTGCGTCAGGTTCCCCTGCCCGTTCTTTTGGGACAAATGCAGCAACTGATTCGGCGCGGCGTGAAGCAGTTCAAGTTCGTCGATCGCACGTTCAACCTGAACGTGAACACCAGCAAAGCCATCCTGGAATTTTTTCTCGAACGCCATGAACCCGGGCATTTCTACCATTTCGAAATGGTTCCAGATCGCCTTCCCGAACCACTGCGCGAAGTCATCGCAAAATTTCCGCGCGGCTCGTTGCAATTTGAAGTCGGCATCCAGACGTTCAACCCGGAAGTCGGCGGCCTGATCAAACGTCGCCAGAATTACGAGCGCCTGGAGGAGAACTTCACCTTCATGCGCCGCGAAACCGGCGTTCATATCCACGCCGATTTGATTGTGGGGTTGCCGGGCGAAACGTTGGAAAGTTTCGCGGCTGGATTTGATCGTTTGGTGGCACTCGGGCCGCATGAAATCCAAATGGGCATCCTCAAGCGTCTGCGCGGCACGCCCATTTCCCGGCACGATGTGGATTGGGAAATGATCTACAGCGCGCATCCGCCTTACGAAATCCTGCAAAATAAACTGCTCGATTTCGCCACGATGCAGCGCCTGCGTCGATTCGCGCGCTATTGGGATTTGATCGGCAACAGCGGGAATTTCGTGGAATCAACTCCGCTCATCTGGAAAGGCGATTCGCCGTTTGCGCAATTCTTGAAACTGAGCGACTGGCTTTACGCGCAAACCCGCCGGACGGACAGCATCGCCTTGATGCGCTTGATGGAATTGCTGTTCGAATTCCTGACCCGTGAACAAAAGATTGATCCGACCGAGGCCGCAAAAGCCATCTGGCGCGACTACCAGCGCGGCGGCCGTTACGACAAGCCTGGATTCATCAAGGATCTGCTCACGGAAGAGATCTCAGAACGCCCCGTCCGAGCTGGCGCCGCCTTGCCCAAACGGCAGGCCCGGCACTTGGCCTGAGACCGTAGGATGCGTGACACGGATTCCACCCAGTGAAGAAGAGCCGCCGGCGAAGCTTCGCAAAGCTTGATCAAATCCCGCTCAAGCCTGCGCCAATCCGTACCAGCTGCGCGAACGGTTGCAGATGTTGCACACCGAGAGCATTACCGGCACTTCCACCAGCACGCCGACCACGCAGGCCAGGGCCGCACCGGAACTCGGTCCGAACAGCGTGATCGCGACCGCCACTGCCAGTTCAAAGAAATTGCTCGCGCCAATCAGCGCACCGGGCGACGCCACGTTGTGCGGCACTTTGAACCAGCGCATCAGCAGATAGGCCAGAGTGGAATTGAAATAAACCTGAATGAGAATCGGAACCGCCAGGAGCAGCACGATGGACCACTTCGTCGTCAGGTTGCCGGCCTGAAATGCGAAGATCAGCACCAGCGTCAGGAGCAAAGCCGCAATCATGATCGGATGAAACTTCGGCAGAAATTTTCGCTCAAACCATTCCCGCCCGTGCAACTTAAGCAGCACGGTGCGCGTCAACCAGCCAGCGGTCAGCGGTATCACAATGAAAACAACCACCGAAGTCATCAACACCCTGGGCGGAACCACGACGTTGGCCACGCCGCAGAGAAACATCACGATGGGCGCGAAGGCGACCAGCATGATCAAGTCGTTCAGCGCCACTTGAACCAGCGTGTAAGCCGGGTCGCCGTCCGTCAGATACGACCAGACGAAAACCATCGCGGTGCAAGGTGCGGCGGCAAGAATGATCAGCCCGGCGGTATATTCTTTGGCCAACTCCGGCGTGATCCACGCGGCAAAAACGTGTTGCATGAACAACCACGCCAGCAGCGCCATGGTGAACGGCTTTACCAGCCAGTTCACGAACAAGGTCACCATCAAACCCTTTGGTTTCTTGGCCACACCGCCGATCGCACTGAAATCCACTTTCAGCATCATCGGGTAAATCATCAGCCAGAGCAGCACACCAATCGGCACATTCACCTTTGAACCTTGCCCGAACTCCATCTGGCTCAATCGCGCCGTGACGCCGGGCAACAATGTCCCGAACGCCACGCCCACAACCATGCAAACCAAAACCCACACGGTGAGGTAACGTTCGAAAAACGCCAAACGCTTCGGCGGACTGGCTTGTTGATCAGGCGCGGCAGCGCAGGAATCACTCATGCGAATTGAAAAGTTGTTGCAATCGTTCCGGTCCGGTCGGCTCTTCCGCAACCCACGGCACCATGACCGTGCGATTCGAGAGTTGCCCAGCGACTTCGCGGATGAAGGGAATTTCACCGCGCCCGCGCGCCACCAGCAGCGGATCGCGCGAACCGGTTCCGACAAAACTCTGGTTGATCACCCACGCAAACGGCTGAATCTGCGCCCGGTGCAAATCATCTTGCAGCGCGGCGGCTTCGTGGACTGGCGTCGCTTCGGGCAAGGTGACGATCAGCACCCGGGTGAATTGCGCGTCACGCAAGCGCGGCAGCAACTGCCGCACTTCCTCGGGCATGTCACTGGCCTTGCGCGCCACTTCGCGATGATAGCTCTCCGTCGCATCAAGCAGCAGCAACGTATGACCGGTCGGGGCGGTATCGAGCACGACAAAAGCATCTTCGCCCTGGCTCACGGTGCGGGCAAACGCGCGGAACACGGCGATTTCTTCCGTGCAGGGCGAGCGTAGATCTTCCTCCAGCAGCTCGCGGCCATTGGCATCGAGCTGCGCGCCCGTTGTGCCCAAGACATGTTCAACATACGCGCGCGTTTCTTTCACGGGATCAATCCGGCTGACCTGCAAACCGGCGACGTCTCCCGCTGTCGCCGCCACGTGCGCCGCCGGATCCGTCGTGCTGAGATGCACTTTGAAGCCGCGCCGCGCCAACTCCGTCGCCACCGCCGCAGCGATGGTCGTCTTTCCAACACCGCCCTTCCCCATCGTCATCACCACGCCGCGGCCAGTTGACGCAAGGGCTTCCACCAATTCACGAAGCGATTCACTGGACGGCAGAGTCACGTTTGAATTCGCTTCAAATGGAGTTTCGCCATCGCGACTGTGGCTCGGTCCGGCACAAACCAGCGCGCGCAAGGCCGAAATCCCAAGAAGGTTGTGACATTGCAGCGGCACTTGGGACAACGGCATTCGATTCAGGAAGGCGTCCGCAGCGACGAGCGCATTCGTGCCGCGCCGTTCCAAAGCCAGGGCGACGGGATCGGAATCAGCTGCTTGAAACAGTCCATTGATAATCAGTCTCTGATTGCGAACGCCAATCGCCGCCAGTTCGTCACTGGTGCGCTCGGCTTCCATCAACGCCGCCCGCTGCGCGCGGCTCACCAGGACCAGAGTTGTTAATTTGCCATTCGCCAGCGAAGCGACTGCGGTTTCATAAATGACGCGCTGCTTTTCCAGTCCCGCCAGCGGGCCGAGGCAGGA
>JBQCEJ010000059.1:0-7727 GCA_051960355.1 Verrucomicrobiota bacterium
CCGGGCGGCGTGATCTTGCTCGGAATTTCCACACAGCCGGGAACGGTTCGTCGCGTCGTGCTGACCAATGAATTGTCGCATGAAAACATGGGCGACTTGTTTGGCTCGTTGAGTCATGGGCAAAAGTCAGCTGTGTTGAACAATCATTCGTTCATTCTGAATCCCGGCACCAGCTTGCCTTACACCAATTACACCTACGTTTATGAGGACAACGATGAGCAGGATATCGTTGGTTCGCAGCATACCGATGGTCCTGGCAGTCTCAGAAATTTCATCAGCGAAGACCGGTTCGGCGTCTGGCTTCTGACGGAAGTGGACAGCGCGCCAGGCAGCACGGGTCGCGTGGAATACGCCAGCATGATGCTGGATCCTGAGTTTGATGAAAATGGCGACGCGCTACTGAACGTCGCCCCAAATAGCTACGCCTTTACTTCAATCATGGTTCCGCCCGAAGCGACCAATATGACGGTGCTGGTCATCAATGAATCCACTCCGACGCCTTTGCCCGTTCAGCTGTTGATCAAGCGTGGGTCGATTCCAACTCTGACGGATTATGACTATACGCTTTTAGTGGAACCGGGTATCACCAATTCGCTGACGATCAGCACGAATGATTTCCCGCCGCTGCAATCCGGGCGGTATTACATCGGCATCTACAATCCGAACGATGTGACGCAGAAGATTCGAATTCGGGTGACGCTGGGTTTAAGCCTCGACGAAGCTCAGACGGTGGATTTTGCGGCGTTCGGCCCGCAACCAATTCTGGATGACGCGGTGACTTACTCGAGCATCAACGTGCCCTACGACCGCAAGATCGCGCGGGTGGATGTGGGCTTGGCAATTCAGCATCCGCGCATTTCGGACATGGCCTTCACGCTGATCAGTCCTCAGGGCAAGCGCATCCTGCTGTTCGAGAATCGCGGGGCGGAAACCGCCGATTTAGGAAATGTGGTGATTACGACCAACACCGTTGGCACCGTGACGAATGGTGTGGCGGATGCGAGCACCAATGTAATTTCTACCGGCGGTGCCACCTCGGGCATTCTCTTGGTGAATTTTGATTTTCAGGTGCAGCCTGACACGCTCGACGTCTATTACGATGGCACGAACATTTTCAGCAGCGGCCTGATCAATGGCAAAGGCGATTTGACGATTCCTTTCGGTCCGGGGACGGCGACTGAACTCACGATTGTCATTAACAAAAACAACAATCCAGGAAATCCGAATACCGTCTGGGAATACACGCCCCAGATCATTACTCAGACCGGTTCGTATTTCCGGTTTTCGGAGAACACGAATTTCACCCAAGTGCCGATTAAGTTTGCGGTGCCACCGTTTTACACTGACACAAACGGAACGGTAACGGTGCCGACGAATGTTGTCATAGTATCTGGACCTATTTTTAACCCAGCAAACAACCACGACTACTATGTGCTTGGTCCGAATACTTGGCCAAACTCGGAAGCTTGGGCTGTGTCCCTGGGTGGGCATTTGGCGACTATCAATGATGCTGCTGAAAATGGATGGGTGTATACGAATGTTATTTCTCTCGATCCCAATAGAAATGCTTGGATTGGACTCACCGCACCCAGTGTTAATGGGCCATGGTCGTGGGCGAGTGGTGAACCCGTGACTTACACGAATTGGGCTGCTGGAGAACCGAACACTGTTGGAGGGGCGCCATACGGCGTGAATTACTACCCGCCAAACTCCCCGGTTGGCAAAACTCCATCCACATGGAACAATGCTCCTTACAGTGATAGTGTACAAGGAATTGCAGAAGTGCCTGCGGCAGGAACCAATCTATCGTATTATTTCCCCGAAGAAACCCTTCAAAGCCTGGTCGGCGACAATGCGAAGGGCGAATGGAAGCTGGAGATGTGGGATAATCGCGCTGGTATGACCAACGCCCAGATGATGAGCTGGCAGCTGCGGTTCGTCTTCGAAGATGAAGTTCTTCCAGCCAAACGCCTGGTTCACGGCGTTCCATCAACCAACACAGTGGCCCCGTGCAACATGGCCTACTTCTTGGTCGATGTGCCGCTCTGGGCGAATTTCGCCACCAACACGCTCTTGTTCTCCACCTCGCCGGTAAATGTCTATTTCAGCACCAATGGTTTGCCGACGACCAATGATGTTCCGCAACTCGCCGGTGTGACCAACGGCTTCCTGACCTTGAGCACGAACAGTTCGCCCCCGATTACTCCCGGATCGCGATATTACATCGCTGTCGAAAATCCTTGCGGCAGCCCAACCAACGCCACGTTCGCCATCCAGGTGGAGTTTGATGTTACCACTTTGGAAAATGGTGTGGCGGTGGCTGGCACCAATGACGGTAATACTCTGCCGCGTTACTTTGTCTACGATGTCTCAACCAATGCGACCGCCGTTTCGTTCCAGCTCACGAATATGACCGGCAACTTTGACCTGGTCGCTCGACAAGGGGCTCCGTTGCCAACGACTGGGAGTTACGATTACGGGAGTTTCAATGCCGGCACTCAGGATGAAAGCATCATCGTGTTCACCAACTCCAGTCCGGTGGCTTTGGCACCGGGGCGGTGGTATCTCGGAGTGTTCACGTCCAGCGTCATTCCCGCTGGCTATACAATCGTTGCCACTGAATACACGAATGCGTTCCCGAACATCATTACGTTGGAGAACGGGATTCCGTACACGAACTCCGCTACGGCCGGTGGCTCTGATTATTATCGCTACGTTGTCTCCGGCACAGGCGTCCGCGCTCAATTCGAAATCAACAGTCCCACTGACGATCTCACTCTGGTGTTGCGCAAGGGGCTGCCGCTGCCTTCGATCACGAGCTACGATTATCTCAGCGCCAATGCCTTCACCAACGACGAGTTGATCGTGCTGTTCACCAATTCCGCTCCGGTGCCGCTAACACCTGGCGATTGGTTCCTCACTGCGGTAAATATTTCCGGCGTTCCGGTAAACTACAGCATCAAGGCAACCGAATGGGCATCCACGGGCCGGCCGGTGAATGTGACCAATTCGGTTTACAATCCACCGACGAGTACCAATGTGGGCAGCGGCAGCTTCTGCATCACTTGGGTTTCGCTGCCTGGCGTGCATTACTATGTCGAAGGCGTTCCTGATCTTTCGAGCACCAATTGGACGGCGGTGTCGCCGACCCTCACGGCGGACGATTACACAACAAGCTATTGCGTTGATCTTCCCTCGATCTATCACTTCTTCCGCGTGGTGGAGGGCGTGACACTCTCGACGTTCGCCCCGGCTCCGGCCCTGAGCGCCACTTGGAACGGTTCCGCCTTTGTTCTGGAATGGTCCGGTGCCGTTGGCGCGCAGTATCAAGTGGAATACAGTTCCAGCTTGAGTTCGCCGACTTGGACCGCCTTCGCGTCACCGGTGACCACGACGACCGGAGTGTTCACCTTCACTGATGATGGCTCGCAAACGGGCGGTTTTGGAACGCAAAGATTCTATCGAATTGTGCTGCTGCCTTGATGCTTGCCGCGACAGAAGCTGCTGAAAGATTTCGGGACAATTCACCATCGTTCCTGCATCGATGTTCATGGCTCCGGTCAGCAAAGCGGAACTCTCGGCGAATCGTCTGGAACCGCATTCCAATACTGTCCAAGGTCCAGCGCATACCCGCACGTTGAAAGTCACGCGACCATTGGCAGCATCATAATTGGCCATTGGCATCCGCGATTTTCTTTAATACTGATTTCGCAGTGACGCGCTCTTCGGAATATTGGCGCTTTGAGCGCGCTCCGGATGGTTTCGATGCGCCTGATCATTTTTAAACTATGAGAATAATGAAAAGCTCCTCTTTGGCTCTGATTGCTCTGGGTGTCTGGATGGCGATGACCGCCGGTTGTTCCAGCGGTTCAAAGTTTTTTGGCAAGGCTGAGCCCGCTTCGGCTCCAGTGCGTGAACGGATTTCGTTCAATGCCGATTGGCGTTTCGTCAAAGGCGATCCGGCGAATGCGGGCGCGGAGTTGAGTTATGCCAATGTCAAATCCCGGATGCTGGCGACCGGCGCGGAATTCACCACGAACACCCAGGCCGCTCGTCCGCAGGGCAACATCGGCGGGGACGTGACTTACACTCAGCCGGGCTTTGATGATTCCGCCTGGCGCCCGCTGAACCTGCCACATGATTGGGGAATAGAAGGGCCGTTCAAACAGGAATATCCCAGTGACACCGGCAAGCTGCCGTGGTGGGGCGTGGCGTGGTATCGCAAACATTTTAATGTACCCGCGTCGGACCAAGGGCGGCGGCTTTTTCTGGAACTCGACGGCGCGATGTCTTACGCGAATGTCTGGATCAACGGTCAATATGTTGGCGGTTGGCCCTACGGCTACGCTTCCTGGCAGCTCGACCTCACGCCGTTTCTGAAGTTCGGCGAGGAAAATGTTGTCGCGATTCGACTGGATAACCCCGAGGACTCGTCACGTTGGTATCCAGGCGGCGGCATTTATCGAAACGTCTGGCTCACGAAAACGTCGCCGGTGCACGTCGGCCATTGGGGCACCTTCATCACCACACCCGAGATCAGTTCCTCCGCCGCGACGGTCAGGATTCAGGTTGATGTGAAAAATGATGCCGATGCGGATTCAACGGTGTCGGTCAGAAACGAAATTTTCGAACTTAACAAAAACGGCAGTCTGGGCAAGAGCATCGGGGCAACAGACGCGAAGAGCTTGAAACTGCCGGCTGGCAAGGCGGAAACGATGTCGGCGCAAGTAACTGTTAAGAAGCCGCGGATTTGGAGCATCGCCCATCCCGAACGTTATGTCGTGGTCAGCTCAATCCAAAAGAACGGGAAAATCGTGGACCGATATGATACACCTTTCGGCATTCGCAAGATTCAATTTGATGCGGCGAACGGTTTTCTCCTGAACGGCAAGAAGGTTCCGCTTCAGGGCGTTTGCAATCATCACGATCTGGGCGCCCTCGGCGCGGCGATCAATACCCGGGCGTTGGAACGGCAATTGGAAATTCTGAAGGAGATGGGCTGCAATGCGATTCGCACCAGTCATAATCCGCCAGCGCCCGAGCTGTTGGAACTCTGCGACCGCATGGGCTTCTTGGTGATGGATGAATTTTCCGATACCTGGACCAAGGCGAAGCGGGCGAACGGCTACGCGCTCTTGTTCGCTGATTGGTCGGAAAAAGATCTGCGCGCTTTGATCCGCCGCGATCGGAATCATCCTTCCGTCATTCTCTGGAGCACTGGAAATGAAATCGGCGAACAGGGTTCTCCCGCTGGGCATGCCGTTTCCGCCGCTTTGACTCAGATCGTGCATCAGGAAGATCCAACCCGCATGGACACCGCTGGCTGCAACAATGCGCAGGCCGGTTTCAATGGGTTTCAAAAAACGGTGGACGTGTTTGGCTACAATTACAAACCGCAGGACTACGGCAAGTTTCGCCAGGCCAATCCCAACATCCCGCTCGTGGCGACTGAAACGGCGTCGTGCGTAAGTTCGCGCGGTGAATACTTTTTCCCGGTCAGCGATGACAAGTCAAAAGGCGAGGCCGATTTTCAGGTCAGCTCTTACGATCTGTACGCGCCGCGCTGGGCCATGCCACCGGACACGGAATTCCGCGGGCAGGATGAATTTCCGTTCATCGCCGGAGAATTTGTCTGGACCGGGTTTGATTATCTCGGCGAACCGACGCCTTACAACAGCGACAAGAGCAATCTCCTGAATTACACCGATCCGGCAGAGAAAGCTCGCGCGGAAAAGGAATTGCAGGAGCTGGGAAAAATCCGCGTTCCGTCGCGCAGTTCCTACTTCGGCATCATCGACCTGGCCGGATTTAAGAAGGACCGGTTCTACATTTACCAGGCGCGCTGGCGTCCGAATTTCCCGATGGCGCACATTCTGCCGCATTGGAACTGGCCGGATCGCGTCGGCCAAATCACGCCGGTTCATGTTTACACTTCCGGCGATGAAGCCGAATTATTCCTCAATGGCAAGTCGCTGGGTCGAAAGAAAAAATCTCAATTCGGGTATCGCCTTCGCTGGGACGACGTCGTTTATCAGCCGGGCGAACTGAAAGTTGTCGCTTACAAAAACGGCAAGAAGTGGGCGACGGACACCATGAAAACCACCGGTCCCGCCAGCAAACTCACGGCTGAAGCCGATCGCAGCAGCATTATTGCGGATGGAAAGGATTTGTCCTACGTCACGATTTCCGTCGCGGACAAGCACGGCCAAATGGTGCCGCGTTCGGACAACCGGATTCAGTTTGAAATCGAAGGACCGGGCGAAATCGTGGCGACCGACAACGGAAACGCAATCGATCTGGAATCGTTCCAGTCGAAAGAACGCAACGCGTATAATGGACTTTGCCTCGCAATTGTTCGTTCCACTGGGAAACCCGGAACCATCAAGCTAACCGCCAAATCCGACGGCATTGCGGACGCGACTGTTTCGATTCGGACACGAGCGTCGAACTAATCAGGTCGCGTTGGTGACTCCAATGGGTTCCAAAAGTTCGGAGCCGGATTGAGCGCCTTCATCAGCGCCGGGAAGGTGAGTGTGCGACTCAGAGGCGGCCGCGAAATGCGACGACGTTCGCGAAGGGAAACGCCGTTCAATGCTCGACGCGGCCTGAGTCCGGTGGCGTAAATGGAATCTGAATGAAACCAATTCATTCCAGTGTAGCAGCGCGAATATGGACGGTGCATCACTGTCGGGACAAAGCTCCCACCATGCGCTGAAACCTTGAGAAATGGTCAACGTCTTCAATCTGATGCGAAGCTTTAGTTGGGATCCCATTTTTACTTTCGTGCGGATACTCGCCGTGATTGGACTCGCTTGCTCCGGCGCAATCAATGGCGTCAGCGGCGCGCCGGACCCAAAAGTCACCGTTTCGGGACGTGGCTCCAGTTATGTTCTGGAAAACGGCTGGGTCGCAGCGGAGATCAACAAACGCTCGGGCGATTTGACGTCTCTGAAATACAAAGGTCTGGAATTGCTCAGCGGCGACTCAGGTCACCCGTTTGGCTATTGGTCTCATTCACCCGCTCGCGGAATGCGGGTCGTCGATTCAGTGACGATTGATCCTTCGGAGAACGGAGGTGATCAGGCGGAGGTTTCTGTAAAAGGTTTTTACAGCGACGCGACTTCGTCCGCCAACGGCACTCCTGGCACTGGCAGCGCGTGTGACATCGAAATTCGATATTGTCTGGGGCGCGGCAGTTCCGGTCTTTACACCTATTCCATTTTCACGCATCCCGCGAATTATCCGGCCACTGGAATCGGGGAAGCCCGCTTCGGGGTGAAGTTGAATCCAGCCGTGTTCGACTACATGACGATCGATGAAAAGCGTCGCCAACTCATGCCGCGCCCCGCGGATTGGGATCATGGAACGGAGATGAACTTCAAGGAGGCTCGGCGGCTGAACAGCGGAATTTACAAGGGAAAGGTCGAACATAAATACGATTACTCGGCCATTCAGTTTGATATTCCCGCGTTTGGTTGGTCGAGCACTCAACGCCAGATCGGGCTCTGGTTTATAAATCCTTCCATGGAATATCTGAGCGGAGGTGCGACCAAAGTGGAATTGACCGGGCATCTCGACAACAACAAGGGCGCAGCTCCCACATTGCTCAATTACTGGCGCGGCAGTCATTACGGCGGAAGCATTTGCACTATCGGCGAAGGTGAGGTGTGGACGAAAGTCATCGGGCCGTTTCTGATCTACTGCAACTCCGCTTCTGACCCGGACAA
>JBQCEJ010000060.1:0-8238 GCA_051960355.1 Verrucomicrobiota bacterium
ACACGCGCAAAGTGACCTGCACCGGAACGCCGGTGCGCCCGCAGTTTCAACCGCGCACTGCCGCTTCCTGTCGCGCTGCCCTGGGCCTGGATCCTGCGCAACCTGTCTTGCTCGTCACCGGTGGAAGCCAGGGCGCCAGCGGGATCAATGATCTGGTGCTGCGAACGCTGCCGTTGCTCGCGAAGGCGCTGCCGCAATTGCAACTCCTGCATCTCACCGGTTCAAATGACGCCGATCAAGTGCGTCAGACATGCGCCGGGTTGAAGTTGAAAGCGGTGGTGCATCCGTTCTTTGCCGAAATGGATTTGGCCTTGGGCGCCGCAAGCGTCGCCGTCAGCCGGGCGGGTGCTTCGTCATTGGCTGAACTCGCGGTAATGCGGGTTCCGAGCGTGCTGATTCCCTTTCCTGCGGCGACGGATAACCACCAGTTTTTCAATGCGCGCGCCTTTGAAGAAACCGGCGCCGCGCGCTTGCTGGAACAGAAGAATGCGACACCGGAAACGCTGGCCAGACTCGTTCGGGAATTGATCGACAATGTCGAAGTGCGACAAACGATTCAGAGCGCGCTGGCCCAGTGGCACCGACCTGAAGCCGCCGGGCAGATTGCCGAAACCATGCTGGCCGAAATTCAGTCTGAGAAAGAGCGGCGCGCCCAATTGCACGCCGGTCACAGTGGTTGTTCCTGCGGAAATCATGAACACGTCCGGACCGAGGTGCGTGTCAAAGCCAACGCATGACGCCACCGCTCATGCATTTGCCCATGCCAATCGAAAATGAAACGGCCGACGAACTGACGAATCGTGTCTCACCGGAGACTGTGATTCGGCGGAACGAACCGCTCGCGAAGCGGACGACCTTGCGTGTGGGCGGTCCGGCGGATTGGTATGTCGAGCCCGCGTCGGAACCGGATCTGGCGAGTGTGCTGACCTTCTGCGCCGAACGATCGCTGCCGTTTTTCGTTCTGGGACGCGGCTCGAATTTGCTGGTGCGCGATGGCGGCTTTCGCGGCGTTGTGATTTGTCTCGCGCATCCCAACTTCAGCCGGATTGAAATCGTTGGTGAGCGGCTGAACTGTGGTGCCGGGGCCAGATTGAAGAACGTGGCGGTGGAGGCGAAACGAAATGGGCTCGCCGGTCTGGAATTTCTGGAAGGCATTCCCGGCAGCATCGGCGGCGCTCTTCGGATGAATGCCGGGGCGATGAACGGCGCCACATTTGATGCGGTGGAACAAGTCCGCGTGATGAGTTTCGCCGGGAAAATTTTCGAACTGACGCCGCGGGAAATGACTGTTGAGTATCGCAGTTGCGCCACCTTGAAAACGCACATCGCGCTCGGCGCGGTGCTGAAAGCGAAACCGGATTCGACCGAATCCATCGCTCAACGCATGAGCGCTTACAGCCAGAAGCGTTGGAGTTCGCAACCGGCGGCGCCGAGTGCGGGGTGCATGTTCAAGAATACTGCCACCATTCCGGCGGGCAAACTGATTGATGAACTCGGATTAAAGGGCGCATCTGTCGGTGGCGCTCGCGTTTCGCAGGAACATGGAAATTTCATTGTGAACGATGGCACGGCGACGGCGCGGGACGTTTTGCAATTGATCGATTTATTGAAGCAACGCGCGCACTCGGAACGCGGCATCGAACTGCACACGGAAGTTCAAATCGTCGGCGAGGATTGCTGAACCCATGGCGAACAAACTGAACATCGTGGTTTTGCTGGGCGGCCCGAGCGCCGAACGCGAGGTTTCGCTCCGTTCCGGCGCGGGTGTTGCCAGCGCGCTGCGTTCACTTGGGCATCAGGTCAGCGAAGTGGATCCGAAGGAAGGTACGTTCCAGTTGCCGGAGAAAACCGACGTGGTGTTTCTGGCCTTGCATGGAACCTACGGGGAAGATGGCACGGTGCAGGACCAGCTTGAGGCGATCGGAATGCCTTACACAGGCTGCGAGGCGGCATCGAGCCGTCTTGCGTTCGACAAGGTTTTGACCAAGCAACGCTGTGTCGAGGCGGGCGTGCCGACGGCGAAATATCTGGTCGTGGACAGCGAGAAAACGCCTTGGCCGATGGGCTGGCAGCCGCCTTTGGTGGTGAAGCCGGTGTGTCAAGGATCGAGCGTTGGATTGCAGTTTGTGGATCGGGTTTCGGAATGGAGCGCCGCCTTGCGCGAATCGATGCGGCACGATTCCCGTTTGCTGGTGGAAGAGAAAATCGTCGGCCGCGAAACCACCGTCGGCATTCTCGGCGAGCAGGTGCTGCCGATTGTCGAGGTGCGGCCCAAAGCCGGGTCTTACGATTATCGCAATAAATATACCGCGGGCTGCACGGAATATTTTTGCCCGGCGGATTTCGATGGCGCCACGACGGAACGGATTCAAGCGGCGGCGCTGGCTGCTTTCAAAGCAATTGGCGGCCGGGATTACGCGCGGGTGGATGTCATGGTTCGCGCTGATGGCGAACCAGTCGTGCTCGAAGTGAACACATTGCCGGGGATGACTGAAACCAGCCTGCTGCCCAAAGCCGCGGCGGCGGTCGGGATTGGTTACGCGGATCTTTGCCAGCGAATGATTGACATGGCGATCGGTCGCCGGCCTTTGGCCAAAAAACTGTAAGAGGACGAAACGTGTTTTGGAACAAACGTAAATACAAAAATCGGCGATTGAGCCGGGTGCGGGTGCTCGATGTCAAAGTGCGCTCCAGCGTGGCCATGGCCGCGCGAACGCGCATGGGTGCCATTGCGCTGGCCGTGACCTTTGGAACGCTGTTCGGCCTGTATGTTTTGTGGCGCGCGGGCGAATGGGCGCTGGATGCGTTTGTTTACGATAACAAAGCCTTCGCAATCCAGCAGGTCGAGATTCAAACCGATGGTGTTATTTCTCCCGATCAATTGCGTCGCTGGTCGCAAGTCGCTCCCGGCCAAAATCTGCTGGCGCTCGATCTGGCCAAGGTGAAGCGTCACCTGGAGTTATTCGCGATGATCCGATCCGTTTCCGTGGAACGCGTGCTGCCCGGCACCTTGCGCATTCGTGTCACCGAGCGGGAGCCGATTGCGCAGATCAATGTTCCTCGTCCGAAACGCGGCAGCGATGGTCTGGAATTTGTGGTGTATCAGGTGGATGCCGAGGGCTACATCATGCAACCGCTGGACCCTCGGCAGCGGGCGATTCCGCTGAACGAAACGGACGATCAGTTGCCCATCATCTCGGGTTTGAACCTCAGCGAACTGCAACCGGGGCGTCGCATCGATTCCACGCAGTTGCAGGCCGCCTTGAAGTTGATTCAGGCATTTGAAAGTTCGCCGATGGCGGGCTTGGTGGATTTGAAACGGGTGAACATGTCATCGCCCCTGGTTCTGCTGGTGACGACCGGGCAGGGGAGCGAAGTGACTTTTGGCCTCGATAACTTTGACGCTCAACTGCAACGCTGGTTGTGGGTGCATCAGGAATGTCTGCGCTACAATCGCAGCATCGCCACACTCGATCTGGCGGTGACGGACAACACGCCCCTGCGCATGCAGGAGGCCAGTGTGCTTCCACCGCCCGCACCCAAGAACGCCAAAACACCTCTACGCAACAGGAGAAAAAATGTTTGATTCCTCAACCATCATTGTCGGGTTGGAAATCGGCACGTCCAAGGTCTGCGCCGTCGTCGGCGAAATGAACCCGGAAGGAACGTTGAACATCGTCGGGCTCGGCCAGTCCAAATCCCGCGGCGTGCGCAAAGGCGAAATTTGCGACGCGCCCAAAGCCGAGGAAGACATCCGCAACGCCATTGTGGAAGCCGAGCAGATGGCGGATGTGGAAATCCGCAGCGTTTACCTCGGTGTCACCGGCGGCCATGTGCGCGGGTTCAACAATCGCGGCGTGCACCCGGTGGTTTCAGCCGATCGCGAAATCTCTGAAGAGGACGTTCAAGATGTTATCAAGAACGCCAAGACGATCAATCTGCCGGCGCAAAATCACGTTATCCATGCGATTCGCCAACATTTCCTGGTCGATGGTCAGGACGGAATTACGAACCCCGTCGGGATGCTCGGTTCGCGCGTGGAAGTGGATGTCCATGTCGTTCACGGCAATTTGAACCGCTTGCAGAATGCGATTCGTTCCGTCAAAGGCCTGCAACTTGAGGTTGATGAAATCGTTTATAATGGCCTCGCGTCCTCGCTCGCGCTGCTGACCAATTCGCAGAAGGAGTTGGGCGCGCTGGTGATTGATATCGGCGGCGGCACGACCGAATACGTTGTTTATGCCGATGGCGTGATCAAGCACGTCGGAGTTCTGGCGATTGGCGGTGATCATGTTTCCAACGATCTGGCCTACGGTTTGAAAGTGCCGCTCGGCCGCGCTGAACAGTTGAAGATCGAACAGGGCTCGGCTTTGGTGGACGACGCCTGCAAAGGCCAGACGATCACGATCGGCAATGAGATCGGGATGGAGATCAAGAAGCTGAGCTTGGAAAACTTGCGCCGCATCATGGCCTTGCGGTTGGAGGAGATTTTCCAATTGATCGCGCAGGACCTTGAGCAGGCGGGCTTGCTGGATTATTTGCGCGCGGGCGTTTTCCTCTCTGGCGGCGGCGCGCGGATTCCGCAGATTGCGCGCTTGGCGGAGCTGGTGTTGAACATGCCGGTCACAATTGGAAAAGCGAATTCGATCAGCGGCTTGAAATCCGCGCTGGATCAGCCGGAGTTCACCACGGCGATCGGCCTGGTAAAGTTTGGCTCCTTTCAGCAGCGCAAACGCGGCGGTAAAGGCAGCCTTTCTGACGGACTCAAAACCACGATCGGCCAGCTCTTCCGGCGCGCTTAAAGGACGACTATGGAAACCAATCCCTTGAATTTAGCCTCCGCCACGACCGGTAAAAGCCTCTCGTTGAAAATTTTTGGAGTCGGCACTGCGGGCGTGAACATCCTCGAGCAGGCGGTCAAGAGCAAGCTGCCGCAGGCCACATTTGTGGCCGTCAACACGGTTGCGAATTCTCTCATTACCTCAACCGCTGGGGAAAAAATCTGCCTCGAATCCAAAATGATGCGCGGCTTGGGAACCGGCGGCGATCCCGAGCGAGGTCGCGCGGTGGGCGAGCAGAATTTGCCCGCATTGAAAGACGCAGTTGCGGGTGCGGACATTGTTTTCATTCTGACCGGTTTGGGCGGTGGTCTGGGCACGGGCATCAGTCCGCTTCTGGCGCGCGCCGCGAAGGAAGCCGGCGCGCTCGTGCTCGCGTTTGTGGCCTTGCCCTTTGACTGCGAAGGCCATCGCCGTCAGCGCCAGGCAATGCAGGGTTTGCATGAATTGAAATCTGCGGCGGACGGTGTGATGTGTCTGCCCAACCAAAAGCTGTTCAAGCTGATTGATGAGAACACCAGTGTGCTCGACACGTTCAAGCTTTCCAACGAGTTGCTCGTCGAAGGCCTCGCCAGTGTCTGTCGCCTGCTCGTCTGCAAAGGTCTGATCGATGTTCATTTTGGCGATCTCTGCGCTTTCCTGCGCGATCGCCACGCCGAAAGTTATTTCGCCACGGCCGAAGCGGTTGGACCCACGCGCTCGCGCGAGGTCATTGACAAGCTGTTCGCGCATCCCATGCTCGATGGCGGCAAGCTGCTCGCGGAATCCGATGCCGTCCTGGTCAGCATCGTCGGCGGAAGCGATCTGTCGATGGCTGACATCAATCGCGTGATGGAACACATCAACAGCAAATGCGCCAAAGCGCAGGTGCTCATGGGCGCGGCGATGAACTCGGATTTGCAGGATCGTCTCGCGGTGACGCTGATTGCGACCGCGCGGAACACGGATTCGTTGGTGGCAAAAGCGGGCTTGAACGAGCTGGCCCATGCGGAAGCGGCTGAGACGGAGTCCCTCGAATTGCAGATTCATCGTTCGCCAGGCAGTCGCACGCAATCGCGGTTTGTGCCGCCGCCGCCCGCCATGTCGCCGGAGCGAATGGAACAACTGATGGGGCGCCAGGCAGGCTCTGCCGGGCGCACGCGAAAGACCCCGTCGGCCAAGCTGCGTCAGACGCAGCTTCCGCTTGAAATTGTCTCCAAAGGCCGGTTTGACAAGAGCGAGCCGACGATTCACAAAGGTGAAGATCTCGATGTGCCGACCTACATTCGTCGCGGTGTCCCGCTGAACTGAACAGTTGCGGCGCTCTTCCGGATTCGGAATCAGATTGAATTTGCGTCCGCTGGAGCTCAATGCAGTTGCAGCGGAATGCCGGTGAAGCCGCGTTCCGCTGCGTCCCACTTTAAAAATTTCTCTAGGTAGTTTGCCCCGTAGCAACACGCCGTGTTGCCTTCCTATCATTCGGGGCTATGAAATCTCTCTTCATTACCATCGCAATGCTGCTCTGTTTTGCACCGATCAGCCGGGCCGAAGTGTTCATCTACAAGAACAAGATCAAATACACTTCCACCGGCGGCGGCGGAACGGCGAAATACGCAGTCGCGGGTTGGACGATCATCAATGACCTGGGCGACGTTACCCAAGTACTCGCGTTCACAGGACAAAAGAAATTTGCCATCGTCCCGATGCAGAGCATCGAATCCAATGTGGTGGATGCTGGGGGCGGCAAGCAGTACAGCTTTTTCATCCAGCGCGATATCTGGACGGATGGCGACGGCAACACGCACATCGACACCGGCGGTGCCAAAGGACTGAACGCGCCAATGAATGTAAATGGCACGGTCTGGAATATTCCGAAGAGCTACACCTGGGGCGGCCGTTCCATGTATCCGGCCAGCAGCAGTGGCGATCGAAAATTTGAGGAGTCAACCGGTCGCTTCACGTTCGATAAGAAACTCACGGCCACGAGCAATGCGGCCGGTGATGATCTCAATGCTGCCACTCAACGCCTGAGTGAACAGCTAATCCAGCAGGGTTATGTGCAGTTCTGATCTGAACGCTGTAACATCCGCCGGCGAGGTGTGCCGAAGAAATTGATTCGGCGCGTATGAGCCTGTCCCTCAAGCCGCCGCTGGCGCCGATGGAAGCGCTGTTGGTCGATGCGATTCCAATTGGCGCACAATGGCAGTACGAACCAAAGTGGGACGGCTTTCGGTGCCTGGTTTTTCGCGACGGCAATTCAGTCGAGTTGCAATCCAAATCCGGGCAGCCCTTGACGCGCTATTTTCCGGAACTGGTGAAGGTCTTTGCTGAACTGCCGTTGATGCGGTTCGTTCTGGATGGCGAAATCGCGGTACCCGTTGGAGGGCGGTTTTCCTTTGACGATCTGCTGCAGCGGATTCATCCCGCCGCCAGTCGCGTGCAAAAGCTCGCGCGTGAAACGCCGGCTGCGTTTATCGCGTTCGATCTGCTGGCTGGCAGCGATGGCAAGTCGCTCTTGGAAAAACCGCTGCGTGAACGACGAAAGCAATTGGAACAGTTCGCGAAGACTTTCTCCCGGCATACAAACATTCGGCTGTCACCGGCCACCACTGAAATTGCTCAAGCGCGGCAATGGTTTCAGGAAGTCGGTGGCGATCTGGATGGGATCGTGGCCAAGCGGCTTGATCTGGAATATCGCTCGGGTGATCGCACAGGGATGCAGAAAGTGAAGCGGCTTCGCACCGCCGACTGTGTTGTTGGTGGATTTCGCTACGCGGAGAAGGAAACGAAAATCGGCAAGGTGGTCGGCTCGTTGCTGCTCGGGCTTTACGACGAAGCCGGCTTGCTTCATCACGTTGGGTTTTGTTCGGGCCTGAAAGCGGAGGAACGCGCCGCGCTGGTTCCCAAGTTGACGCCGCTGATTCAAGCGCCCGGCTTTACCGGACAGGCTCCGGGCGGGCCGAGTCGCTGGAGCACGAAACGCTCGACGGAATGGCAGCCGCTTCAGCCAAAACTGGTGGTGGAAGTCAGTTACGATCACTTCACTGGCGGACGCTTCCGGCATGGGACGAATCTGTTGCGCTGGCGTCCGGACAAGAAGCCGAAGCAGTGTGGCATGGATCAGATTGCGCGGAGTGGGGCAGGGACAATGATGGATTTGTTGGGTGCGCCGAAAGTTTGAATTCGCAACGAGAGGCCGCGCTGGCTACAGTTTTGGTGTTGAGCAAAGTTCCCATGTCACCAGACGATTCAGCAGCCAACGATCGATCTTCGACGCCAAACGAAACCGCGCCGGGCGCGGAGCCGAAGCAACCCGCCGCCGCCAAAGAACGGACGCATCCGCGCGATCCGTTGCATGGCATCACGCTCGAGGCGATCGTGAAGCAATTGGTTTACATTCACGGTTGGGCGGAAATGGGAA
>JBQCEJ010000061.1:0-14899 GCA_051960355.1 Verrucomicrobiota bacterium
AAAAAATGCCGGACGGCCATTTGAGCAATCTCTACACCGTCAAGGTCATCAACAAGACATCACGAGAAATTCCCGTTCAGTTCAAACTGGAGAACGTCGCGGGCGACCTGTTGTTGATGGGTGGAGAGATGATTGTCCCACCGCAGAAGCTTTTGGAAAACGCAGTGCTGATCGAACTGCCGGCGGCCACCTTAAAACCCGGCGTCACGCCGCTGGTGATCGGCGTCTATTCGGATGGCAAAAGGTTGCAAACCCTGAAGACCTCTTTCATCGGCCCGCGCGATAACCGTATTGACCCAAAATAATTTATGAAACGAAATCTTTGGCCGCTTGGAATTATTCTAACGTTTGCGGTTTTCATCAGTGGGACTGCCGGCTTGATTGTCTTGGCCGCGTCGCACAAATCCGATCTCGTCAGTGCCGATTACTACGAACACGAGCTGAAATATCAAAGTCACCACGACAGCCTGGAACGCGCGAATCGGCTTCCTATCCCAGGTTTCGTGAAATACGAAGCCGTGCGCCGGGTAATTGAGATTGCGATCCCGCCGCAGCACGCGGGTGAAGCGTCTGGCGCCGTTGAATTGTATCGGCCATCGGCGGCGGGTTTGGATCAAACCTTTCCACTCGAGCTTAGTCCGGACGGCTTGCAACGGCTGGACGCGAAGACATTGCAGCCCGGGCTTTGGAAGGTGCGCGTTACGTGGAAGTTCGCTGGCGAAGAATTTTGCCTCGAGCAGAAAGTTGTTATTCCGAGGAATTTCTAAATGGACTACTGGACGGCTTTTGTTCTTGGACTCTTTGGCAGTCTGCATTGCGCTGGAATGTGTGGTCCGCTGGCGCTGGCGTTGCCGCGGACGGGGCGGGGCGCGACCGGCTATGCGGTCGGAAGGCTGGCGTACAATCTTGGACGGATCGTCACCTACTGCAGCCTGGGCGCGGTGTTTGGGTTGTTCGGAAAAACATTTCTCCTCGCCGGTCTGCAGCAGACGACCTCGATTGCGCTCGGCGTGTTGCTGCTCATTGGGCTATTTGCGTCTCACCGTCTGAGGATGCGCCAGCCGTTGATCGGCTTGGTGAACGCGGTGAAATCTCGGCTGGCGTTGCTCCTTCGCCAGCGCACTTTCGCTTCACAGGTTTTGCTGGGATTGCTGAACGGTTTATTGCCGTGTGGTTTGGTTTACGTGGCCGCCGCCGGAGCGACCGCCACCAGCGGAATTATGCGGGGCGCGCTTTACATGGCGGCTTTCGGCGCAGGCACGCTCCCGATGATGCTGGCCATCAGTCTCTCGGGAAATCTTGTGCCGATTTCGTTGCGTCTCCGTTTGCTCAAAGCGGTGCCGGTTTCGGTTTTCCTGCTGGCGGCGCTGCTAATCTTGCGCGGTTTGGCGCTGGGAATTCCCTATCTCAGCCCGGATCTTTCCGCGGGCCAGTCAGCCTGTTGTCATTGAATCACTTGCGGCAGGGGACAAATCGTGGAGTTGCAAGGGAAGGGAGAAGCTCAAACCCGGGGCTTTGTTGCGTTTTTTCTTACTTATCTGTCAGAGAAACACCTACAGGGTAATGGTCCATGCGCTGACTATTTTCTTCTATTCAGCCGGGCAGACTAGGCTTGTATGAAGAACAGACTCTTGGTTGGTTCGATACTCGCCTGCACATCGCTGCTTGTTGGATTCTCCAGTTTGGGAATCATCTTGCCCCCTGTTAAAACAGTGAAGTTGATGTGGGATTATTCCGCGACCGATTCCAATATCGTTTTCAATGTTTATGGAACAACCGATCTGGCCGCGCCAACCCGCAGTTGGACGTTGCTCACCAATGTTCCGATGACTTCTTGTGTGCTTCCGATGCAATCGAACGCCCAGTTTTTCACGGTCGCCGCATCGAACATCGTCACGGGGATGCAATCCGACTTCTAAGACGATTCGTAATTGGAGAACTGATCGGCGCGGTCCAGATTGACAAGATCGTCTAGCCGCTTGCGGGCGAGCTTTTGGCTGACGCCTCATTGCTTTTCGGAATCATCTTCATGACTCGCGCGGGATTTCCCGCGACAATGACTCCTGGCGGAACATCCTTGGTCACCACGCTGCCGGCGCCGATAATGGCCTTTTCTCCGATGGTGATTCCGCAGAGCAGGGTGGCCCCGGAACCGATGGAAGCCCCGCGTTTCACGAGAGTGGGAATGCAGGTCCAGTCCGCCTCGGTCTGCAACCCGCCGCTCTCCGCAGTGGCGCGCGGGTAAAGGTCGTTGGTGAACATGACGCCGTGCCCGATGAACACTTCATCTTCGAGGGTGACGCCTTCACAGATAAACGTGTGACTGGACACCTTGCAGCGATTCCCGATCCGCGCCCCCTTTTGAATTTCGACAAAGGTTCCGATTTTGGAGTCTTCGCCGATTTCGCAGCCGTAGAGATTGGTAAAACCGAAAATGCGCGTTCCTTTGCCGATTTTCACATCGGCAGAAATCAGCTGGTGCGCTTGCGGGGAATTGGTCACGCGAGGCTCGTTCAAGCGCGCAGAATGCTTTCTTGCCGGTCTGTGCTCAAGCGCTTTTCCAGCGCGACTGCGGAAGCCGCGCTCTTCTTGCTCCTCGGCAGGTGACTGCGGGGTGCCGACGGCGGGATCGGGACTGCCGCGCCGCCTTTCTTGAGCGAAAGAGATGAGGCTTCAAGGATTTTAACGAGATCCAATCCCTGCCGGCCGTTGGTCAGCGGACTGATGCCTTCTCGGATACAGTCGAGAAAATGCTGGCACTCGGATTTCAAAGGCTCTTCCTGTTTGATGTACGGAATGTACATGTCGCCGTAATGATAGGCGTAGTGGAATTCGCCAAATGTGTCGTAATGCGGCGGGCGCTCGACCCGGGCGTCATAAATCTTCAGCTTCTCAATCTGAGCCACATCGTCGTAGACAATCATTCGCTTGCTGCCGACGATCGTCATTTCGCGCGTCTTGCGCGGATCGAGCCAACTGCTTTGAACAATCGCCGATCGATTGTTCCGGAAATTCAGACACATGGAGGTGACGTCTTCGATGCCGGGCGTCACGTGCGCACTGCCCTGGCAATTCACGCTCAGCGGCGCCTCCTCCATGATGTGCATGATGATGGAGATGTCATGACACGCCAGATCCCAAGCCACATTGATGTGTTTCTGGAACAAGCCGAGATTCAAGCGGCGGGCGCAGATGTAACGGATGTCGCCAAGGTCGCCCCATTCGACGATCTCTTTGATTTTCCTGACCGCCGGGGAATAGAGGAACGTATGCCCAACCATCAGCACGAGCCCGCTTTTCTCGGCGATTTCCACCAGTTCCTCGCACTGTTCCACCGATGAGGCCATGGGCTTTTCAATGAACGTGTGTTTGCCGGCGAGCAGGCTGGCTTTCGCCATCGGATAATGCCGAGTGACATCGGTCGCGACCACGATCGCATCGAGTTCGGCGCATTTCAGCAACTGGTCAAAATCAGTGGTGGTTTGAACTTCAGGATAGAGCGACTTCAGATGCTGCAACCGGTCTTCCTTGACGTCGCACATCATTTTCAAGGTGCAATGTGGCAATGCCCTGAAATTACGGATGAGATTCGGCCCCCAATAGCCGCAACCAACCACGCCCACGCTGATTTGCTTTGTCATATCAGCTTGGTCAATTCTGCATCACGGTTGTGCGCGGAAGCGATTTGTTATCGACCTTCGAGTCGCCGCTCAGATCCTGGGTTTGAGCAATGATGGCGGGCACGGTCTTGAAAATGATTTTCAAATCCATCAGCAACGACTGGTTGCGCGCGTAATGGATATCCAGACCAATCATTTCTTCGAAGGTGGTGCGGTTCTTCCCACTGACCTGCCATAAGCCCGTCAAGCCCGGAGCAGCCTCAAAACGCTGGCGGTGGTGCGAAGTGTATTTCTCGTATTCGTAAGGAACACACGGGCGCGGCCCTACCAGGCTCATGTCACCCCGAAGCACATTGAACAATTGCGGCAATTCGTCCAGTCCCAGCGACCGCAGAATCAGACCGCACGGAACCAATCGGGGATCGCGCGATGAATCCAGCTTCTTCATCGGCTCGTTCGAGCCGATCAGGTGAGCGAGGTGTCCTTGGTGAATGCGCGTGTCGGCATTCACATGCATGGTCCGGAATTTGAAGCAGGTGAATGAGCGGCCTTGATGACCGATCCGCTCCTGCCGGAACAGGGCCGGTCCCGGCGAAACGACCTTGATGATTGCTGCGACCACCAGCATCACCGGCAACCAGAGCGGAGCGGTGATGAGGATTAAAGTAATGTCCAAAGCGCGCTTCCAAAGACGAACTCTGGAAGTGACGCTGTTCGGTTCAGACCCCGATGTGATGTTCCCGGATATTTTCATTGGCAGTTCAGTTAAACCGGCTGTCAGGAAAGATTCTTTCGCGGCAGCACTTGTGGTTGAATACCATTTCCCAACCGAAACTTGATGAGTTCCCTGCGAGCGTGAATGAAGAAAAGCAACGCCGAGATGGCATGGTTTGCCCGCGGACGTTCCACGACAATAGACTTCGCTTCACTTGTAATCTTACAGGAATGCACGATCCAAGAGTCACACAGTTCAAAGCCTCTGTCTGTCGTGGACATTGCTGATTTTGATGTCCGGATTACCACGACAAACGTGTGGCGGCAGCCGCTACAGCCCGCCACAAAAACTGGAAATCATCGTGCAAGGCAAACGGGCGGCACGATCGGATTGGGCGTGCTCGCGTTTGCGGCGCAGCGGTTCGATCGGTTCCAGGCCGGAGGGGAGGTCTGGATGGAAGTGTTGCAGTGGTTTCGTATGTAGAGCTATCGCAAATACGATCCCCAAACCTATTCTGGTTGACTTCGTGAGTCAGCGTTTACGAGCATCCGCGCATGTCACTCGATTGGATTGCGACGCCGGAAATCTGGATTAGTTTGGCCACGCTTACATTTCTCGAGATCATCCTGGGAATCGATAACCTGGTCTTCATTTCGATTCTGAGCGGCAAGTTGCCCCCGGATCAGCAGTCCAAAGCGCGAAGAGCCGGTTTGGGATTGGCCTTGATCACTCGCATTCTACTGCTGTGCGGACTCGCGTGGGTGGTGAAACTGGACAAGCCTTTTTGGGAGCCCAAAATTTTTAGCTGGCAGTTGGGTGTCTCCGGCAAAGACCTGATTCTCGTGATCGGTGGCTTGTTTCTGCTGGCCAAGAGCACCTTTGAAATTCACGAGAAACTTGAAGGCGAAGACGGAGCCGTGACCAATCGTATGGCGCCGACCTTTTCTGGAATCATCCTTCAAATCCTGATGTTGGATGTGGTTTTCTCGCTCGACTCGGTGATTACCGCCGTCGGCATGGTGAAGCAGATTGGCGTGATGATCGCGGCTGTGATTCTGGCGATGATTGTGATGCTGATCTTCGTCAACACAATCAGTGCGTTTGTGGATCGGCATCCGACAATCAAAATGCTCGCGCTGAGCTTCCTGATACTGATCGGCACGATGCTGGTGGCGGAAGGTTTCCATCAGCATATCAACAAAGGCTACATCTATTTCGCGATGGTCTTTGCGCTGGGCGTGGAATGTCTCAACCTGCGACTCCGAACCAAGGCGGCGAAGGTGGAACTGCATCAGCCTTATCGCTGAGCCGGAGTTGAAGGCTATTCCAAACTGCTTCGCGCCTGAAAGGGCGCGGAGCAAAGCCTTTCACTTTCTGGATTTCACCACCAGGACCCAATCGCCTGCGGCGGGCGTTGGAATCTTGACCGAACGCGGTCCCACGGCAGCCACTCCCGGCCGGGTTTCGCCGGTGCGCGGGTTGATCCAGGTCAGGGTGGGTGAGGCGGGCAATGCCGTTCGCGACAGCTCCAGCATTCGCTCGTCAGGCACATAGAAGACGCTTAAACGGCGGTCGTCCGTTTGGGCTGCGGCAACGTATGGGCCGCGCTCGCTTTCCGGCTGTGTGGCGAAGAGCTGCGGAGCCGGACGCAACTCCCAGAAAGGAATACTGTTGAAAAACGTGGCGAGCAGCGTGGCCTGTTTTGCTCCGGAGAGGAAAAGGGATTTCTGCCACAAAGCCAGATCCGGCCGATAATTCGGATCGTGGATCGGACTCCAGTTGGCGACGGATTCCGTTGCATAACTGACACCCGCCGGCGATTCCAGAACGCTATCCCAGAGGGTCCGGCGCACGGCATCCGCGCTGATCCGCTTTTCGCTTTCCTCCACCGCGCTGTTTTCAGAAGGCGGCTCAACGTTGATGGTTGGCCGATCCAGCGTTGCTTTTTCTTTAGCCTCAGCCGTGGGCAGATGCTGTCGCCAGAAATCTTGTCCGCCGCTGCCAAATCCATAGGCGTCAACCCACAATTCGTCGCGGAATTCATTCCGGCCGGAACCGGATTCGCCGGTGAACAGAATCACCGGCCCGTGGCGCGCTTCTGCAAATGCCGAGCGGCCCACTCGTTTCCAGAGCGCCATTTCCTCCGGCGTTTCGCCCTCACCAGCCAGCAGCCAGGCAACCTGATCACTGCCCCAACGCGCCACAAGATAACGCATCAGCAAAATCAACTGGCCCTCGGAAAGCGACTCAACGGACTGGCGATCCACTTTCCAGAGTGGAGCAATAATGCTTAACAATCCCGCGCGGTTGAGCGTTTCGACCTTCGCATCCAGCCTTTGGAAAAATCCCGGATTCGGAATGATCTGCTTCATGCCAAGGAACGCCACTTCTCCTTTGAAATCTTTGCCCGGCGCGACCGACCATTGTGAAGCGCTGAACTTTTGATAAGCGCGCGTCTCGGCGTAAGTCGTCCACTCGGTCGGCTTCGATAACCGCGCGCCATTCCACGCGGAATCCGCCAGCCAGAAGAACGGCGTTCCGTCCTCGTGTTCAAAGTGGCGACCGTCCCGCGCCAGTCGAATGGGGCCGTGCTGATAAAAGCGGTTGTCACCGATGGGAGCCGTGCAGAGGAAAGCGCCGCGCTGATTCTGCAAGTCGCGATTTGCCGGATCGGAACAACTCGTCCGGTACGTCCAGCGGCCGGCTTGATTGGGCGAGAACCGCACCCGCCAGGTTTTCCCGCCGTCCCAAAATCCATAGACGAGATTCGTTTCACCCTGCGGCGAGGTGAATACTGCCGTCAGCGTGCAGGCCTGGAGCGGGTTGGGATAATCCACGCTGCTCTTGAAGGTCAGTTCGTGACGGGTCCACTTCGGGACCACCGGAACCTTGGCCGAGTTGCGACTGCCGATGTGACAGCCGGTGAGAACGAGCCCAAGCAGGAGAAAGGCGCTGAGTTTCAGTCCCTGTCGGGCTGCGTTCGGAATAGACGTGATGTTGCTCATGGTTGAATTGCTGGTGCTGCGAATCAGACAACGACCCATCATCGTTGTCAAACCCCGCATCTCCATACCCATAAATGACCTATCTTGCGCCCGAAGAGCATGGGGCTGATACCCCATGTGCCCCGGTAGGTTGAATAACTAGATTTTGTCGCAAACCGGGCTCCAAAAGGTTTGGGCCCGCGCAATCAGAACGGCAACAATTTGAATCAGATCAACAATCCTGAACAGGGCTGAATCATGAAGAAACCACTACGTCTGGCAGGAACTTCCAAATCCACACCGCTCGTGCGAGGCGCAAGACGGCGCGTCAGCCAAAGCCCGACTGCAACGGCTTCCAGTGTCAGCGGTTTCACCGCGAACGGCACTAATGGGGACGACGACTCCCAGACTGTGGATGCGGTCGCAATGCTCAACGCTCTGGTGGCGCTGAAAAACGGCAACTTCTCCGCGCGGCTCCCGCTCAGCTGGACCGGGTTGCCGGGCAAAGTGGCCGATGTTTTCAACGAAGTGGCAGAGTTGATGTCGCATTCCACCGATCAGTTGAACCGCGTCAGCCGCCTCGTTGGCAAGGAAGGAAAAATCCAGGAACGACTCTCGCTTGGCATGGTCGGAGGCGCTTGGGCGGAAAGGGTGAATTCCGTCAATACGTTGATTGATTGCCTGGCGCATCCAGTGAACGAAACCGCCCGCGTCATCGGCGCCGTGGCCAAGGGCGATCTTTCCCAGACGATGGCTTTGGAAATCGACGGCAGTAAGCTCGAAGGCGAATTCCTGCGCACCGCCAAAACGGTGAACACGATGGTGAACCAGCTCGGCGCCTTTGCATCCGAAGTCAATCGCGTGGCGCGCGAAGTCGGCACGGAAGGCAAGCTCGGCGGCCAGGCCAAGGTCAAAGGCGCGGCCGGCACGTGGAAGGATCTCACCGGCAACCTGAACCTTATGGCTTCCAACCTGACGTCACAGGTTCGCAATATCGCGACCGTGACGACCGCCGTGGCCAACGGCGACTTGACCAAGAAAATCACGGTCGATGTGCGCGGTGAATTCCTCGAACTCAAGGACACGATCAATACGATGGTGGATCAGTTGCGCTCGTTCGCTTCGGAAGTGACCCGCGTGGCCCGCGAAGTCGGAACCGAAGGCAAGCTCGGCGGCCAGGCGAAAGTCGAAGGCGTTTCCGGCACCTGGAAAGATTTGACCGACTCGGTGAATTCCATGGCCGGCAATCTAACCGGCCAGGTGCGTAACATTGCGGCGGTGACCACGGCGGTGGCGAACGGCGATTTGTCCAAGAAGATCACGGTCGATGTAAAAGGCGAAATCCTCGAGCTCAAGAACACGATCAACACGATGGTGGACCAGCTTTCCTCGTTCGCGGCGGAAGTGACGCGCGTGGCGCGCGAAGTCGGCACCGAAGGCAAACTTGGCGGCCAGGCGGAAGTCAAAGGCGTTGCCGGCACCTGGAAAGATTTGACCGACTCGGTGAATTCCATGGCCGGCAATCTGACCGGCCAGGTGCGTAACATTGCGGCGGTGACCACGGCGGTGGCCAATGGCGACCTGTCCAAGAAAATCACGGTGGACGTCAAAGGCGAAAATCTCGAACTCAAGGACACGATCAACACGATGGTGGACCAGCTGCGTTCCTTCGCTTCGGAAGTGACCCGCGTGGCGCGCGAAGTCGGTTCCGACGGCAAACTGGGTGGCCAGGCCGATGTGCGCGGGCTGGCCGGTGTGTGGAAGGATTTGACGGACAACGTGAATTTCATGGCGTGCAACCTGACGACCCAGGTGCGTAACATTGCGGCGGTGACCACGGCGGTGGCCAACGGCGATTTGACCAAGAAAATCACAGTCGACGTCAAAGGCGAAATTCTCCAGCTCAAAGACACGGTGAACACGATGGTGGACCAGCTCTCCTCCTTCGCCGATGAAGTGACTCGTGTGGCCCGCGAAGTCGGCACCGAAGGCAAGCTCGGCGGCCAGGCCAAAGTCGAAGGCGTTTCCGGTACCTGGAAAGATCTTACCGACAACGTGAATTTCATGGCGTCGAATCTCACGAACCAGGTGCGCGGTATTGCCAAGGTCGTGACCGCGGTGGCGAACGGCGATCTAAAACGCAAACTGCTGGTGGAAGCCAAAGGCGAAATTGCCGAGCTGGCTGATACGATCAACAGCATGATCGACACGCTGGCGACCTTTGCTGATCAGGTCACCACGGTGGCGCGCGAAGTCGGTGTGGAAGGCAAACTTGGCGGCCAGGCAAGCGTGCCGGGCGCGGCGGGAACCTGGAAAGATCTGACGGAAAACGTCAATCAACTCGCCGCCAATCTGACGACTCAGGTGCGCGCGATTGCCGACGTTGCGACGGCTGTGACCAAGGGCGATCTCACCCGGTTCATTCACGTGGATGCGCGGGGCGAAGTGGCGGCATTGAAAGACAACATCAATGAAATGATCCGCAATCTGAAGGACACGACGATCAAGAACAACGAGCAGGACTGGCTGAAAACCAACGTCACCAAGTTCACCCGAATGTTGCAGGGCCAGAAAGATCTGCTCACCGTCGGCAAGCTGGTCCTCTCGGAACTGGCGCCCGTGGTCTCCGCTCAGCATGGCGTCTTTTATGTCATGGAGACTCCCAGGGACGAACAATCGGACGGAGCGGATCAGGAAGATCGCTATTTGAAGCTGCTCGCGAGCTACGCCTTCCGCAATCGCAAGAACATGGGCAATCGTTTCGCCCTGGGGGAAGGCTTGATTGGACAGGCGGCGCTGGAACGCGAGCGTATTCTGATTACCAGCGCGCCGGAAGATTACGTTGAAATCACTTCCGGCCTCGGGCAGGCGCCACCCACAAGCATCATTGTTTTGCCGGTATTGTTTGAAGGACAGGTCAAGGCCGTGATGGAGCTGTCGTCCTTCGAAAACTTCAGCCCGATTCACCAGACGTTTCTCGATCAATTGGTGGAATCAATCGGCATCGTCATCAATACCATCGAAGCGAACACGCGAACGGAAGATCTTTTGAAACAATCGCAGTCGCTGGCCAAGGAACTGCAAAGCCGCCAGGAGGAACTGCAGAACACGAACCAGGAACTGCAGGAAAAGGCCAAGTTGCTCGCCGACCAGAACACCGAGGTCGAACGCAAGAACAGCGAAGTGGAGCAGGCCCGCAAGGCGCTGGAAGAAAAGGCCGAACAGCTCGCGCTGACTTCCAAATACAAATCCGAATTCCTGGCCAACATGTCGCATGAATTGCGCACGCCGCTGAACAGCCTGCTCATCCTGGCCGATCAACTCGGGCAGAACCTTGACGGCAATTTGACCGCCAAACAGGTGGAATTCGCCCGCACGATTCATGCCTCGGGACACGATCTGCTCAGCCTCATCAACGACATTCTCGACCTGTCGAAGATCGAATCGGGCACCGTGACTGTCGATGTGGCGGCGCTGCGATTCCCCGACCTGCGGGACTATCTGGAACGCACGTTCCGTCATGTGGCCGAAGCGAAAGGGCTGAGTTTCCGGATCGAGATGGATCAGGATTTGCCGGCGAAGATGTTCACCGATTCCCAACGGCTGGAGCAGGTGATTCGGAACCTGTTGTCGAACGCGTTCAAGTTTACGGAAAAGGGCGAAGTCGTGATGAGTGTCACGACGGTGACGGAAGGCTGGAACGCGGATAACGAAGTGTTGAACCGTGCGCGATCCGTGCTGGCGTTTTCGGTCAGCGACACGGGCATCGGCATTGCACCGGAAAAGCAGCAGATCATTTTCGAGGCGTTTCAACAGGCCGACGGCAGCACCAGCCGCAAATACGGCGGCACCGGACTGGGCCTGGCGATCAGCCGCGAGATCGCGCGCCTGCTTGGCGGCCAAATCCGGCTGGCCAGCGCATTGGGCCAAGGCAGCACGTTCACGCTGTATCTGCCGCAGATGATGTCTCACACGCCGATGCGCGCCATTCGCAAGGAACTCGGGGTGCATGCGTCCGAAAACGGGCGCGCCGCTGACCGGCTTCTGTTGCGCGAAGAGGAATCGCCGGCATGGCAGGTTGAAAGTCGCCTGGCGCTGGACCTCACGATTGAGGATGATCGCCGCACGCTTGAGCCACAGGACAAGGTGCTCCTGATCGTGGAGAGCGATCCGGACTACACGCGGCTTTTGCTGGAGCTGGCGCACAATCAAGGCTTCAAAGTGATCGCCGCCCAGAACGGCGCGTCGGGCCTGTTGCTGGTGCGGGAATTCAAACCGGCGGCAGTGATGCTGGATGTTCGCCTTCCCGACGTGGATGGCTGGAAAATTTTGGACCGTTTGAAAATCGATCTCGCCACCCGGCATATACCCGTTCAAGTCATCACGGAAAGCGATCAGAAAGACCCGATTCGCCGTCAAAGAGCGTTCGGAATTGTGGCCAAGTCGGATTCGGAAGAACCGTTGCGGAAGGTGCTCGGCGAATTGAAAGAGTTCATCGAGCGCTCACACAAACATCTCCTGCTGGTTGGAAGAAAGGACAGCCAGACCGTGCGCGCGCGCGAACTACTCAGCGCGGCTGACGTGAATGTTACTGCTATTGACTCCGGCCAGGAGGCGCTTCAAGCCATCAAATCTCAAACGTTCGATTGCCTGATTCTCGACTTGGAACTGCCCGACATGTCGGGAGCGGAATTCCTGGAAAGAGTTCGGGATCTCAATCCACGGAGGCGATTGCCCATCGTGATCCGGGTTCCGCGGGAACTCGCGCCGGAAGAATCGGAACGTCTGGCGCGTTTGTCTGAAAGCTTGTTGATCAAAATCGCGCGCTCGCCGGAACGGATGCTGGATGCGACCGCGATGCTGCTGCATCAACACATCGCGAGGTTGCCGGAGAAGCAACGCCGATTGATCGAGACCCTGCATCAGGATGTCCTCCGTGGGAAACGCGTGTTGGTGGTGGACGATGACATCCGAAACATCTTCGCCATTACCAGTGTGCTGGAACGTTTCAAGATGGAGGTCGCCTCGGCAGAGACGGGACAGGATGCCATTCAGGCACTCCAGGAACAGCGTCCGTTCGACATGGTGCTCATGGATATCATGCTGCCGAACATGGATGGCTACACGACGATGCGCGCCATTCGCGAGATGGCTGATTTCAAGCAACTGCCGATCGTTGCGGTAACGGCCAAAGCGATGAAAGGCGATCGGGAGAAATGCATTGCCGCGGGAGCATCCGATTACCTTTGCAAGCCGGTGGATGCCGAACAGTTGCGGTCGACCTTGCACTTGTGGCTACAGCAGCACTGAGTTGAACTATGAAAACCAGTTTTGACCTGGGCGAAAACGCGACGAACGGTTCGTCGGCTTTCCAGGAAAATAAGGTGAACGGCTCGGCGCACTTGCCCAGCAGAGCGCACATTCTGCTGGTGGACGATCGCGCGGATAAACTGCTCGCGCTCGAAGCCATTCTGGCGCCGCTGGAACAGAATCTCGTGGTGGCGCGCTCGGGCAAGGAAGCGTTGCGACATCTGCTCCGCCGGGACTTCGCGGTGATTCTATTGGATGTGGCGATGCCGACGATGGACGGTTTTGAAACCGCCGCGCTGATTCGCAGGCGCCAGCGTTCGGAGCACACGCCGATCATTTTCGTCACGTCCATCAGCCACTCAGACGACAGCATTTTTCACGGATACACCGTGGGTGCGGTGGATTACGTGGTCGCGCCGATTCAGCCGGAGGTGTTGCGCAGCAAAGTTTCGGTCTTTGTCGAGCTCTATCGAAAAACTGAATTGATCAAATATCAAGCGGAGCAATTGCGCCAGATTGAAGAGGCCAAGCATCAGCGCGAGCTGGCCGAGGCGGTCGACCGACTGCAAGCGGAAACCCAGCGCAATCGTTTCTTTACGCTGGCACAGGACCTGTTGGGCATTTCAAATGTCCACGGCTCGCTGCTGGAGGTAAATCCGAGTTGGGAAAAAGTGCTCGGTTTTTCCGAGGCGGAGTTGAAAGTGAAATCCTATCTCGATCTGATCCACCCGGCGGAACGCGAACTGATGCGAGTGCAGTTTGAAAAGCTCAAGCGCGATAATGTGCCGATCTATTTCGAAGGCCGTTACCAGTGCAAGGACGGTTCTTACTGCTGGCTGGCCTGGACGGCGGTTCCGTTCTCTTCTGAAGAACTGGTTTACATCTTTGCCCGCGACATCACGGCTCGAAAGGCGGTGGCGGAGGAAATCAAGTCCTTGAACAGTGAATTGAACCGCAGGGTCAATGATCTCACTGACGTGAACAAGGAGTTGGAGAGCTTCAACTATTCGATCTCGCACGATCTGCGCGCGCCGCTGCGCTCGATCGCCAGCTTTACGCAGATTGTCCTGACCCAATACGATCAGGTCTTGCCGGAGCAAGGCCAGGATTACTTGCGACGAGTGGAGAGCGCAGCCAAGTACATGGACAAGCTGCTTATGGATCTGCTCGACTACAGCCGCTTGAGCCGCTCTCAAATCGTCCTGAGTGGGGTGAGTCTGGAAAGCGCCGTCAGTGACGTGCTGTTCTCAATCGACCAGGAAATCCGCGCGCGCAATGCGAGCGTGGAAATCGCACGCCCGCTGGGCCAGGTCATCGGTCATCCGGCCACCGTTCGGCAGATTCTCTTCAATCTGATTGCCAACGCGTTGAAATTCACGGCCGCGAACAAGCCGCCGCGCATTCGCATCTGGACGGAGCGCGCGGACGGATTGCTGCGGATTTGGGTGGAAGACAATGGCATCGGCATCCCCGCCCAGTTTCATCGAAAAATCTTTGGGCTCTTTCAGCGGCTGCATTCTCAAAATGCGTATCCAGGAACGGGCGTTGGACTGGCGATGGTTCAAAAGGGCGTCGAGCGCATGGCGGGACGTATTGGCGTTGATTCGGAAATCGGCAAAGGCAGCAGGTTCTGGTTTGTGCTGCGCGCTTCGGACGACGCTTCCGACGAGCAGCTCGACTTCGCGACCGGACTGCAGAAGCCCCAGCCTTGATCATCGCCACCGGTTGATGGAGAGAATACCTCCCCTCAGACGCGCTTTGCGGACTCGTGTTTCCATGCAACGTTTCTTGAAAGCGGTGAGCTGCAAAGCCGCAAGCTGTTTTGGTGGTTCGGGGACGATTGCAGGCCTTCACGAGGAACGGACGCGGTCCATTTGCCCATTCGTACGGGTGGACGGTTTGGTTTTCGGAGAAATTTTTTTGAACACCCAGGCACAGTGGCACTCAAAGCTGATAAAAGGCGGACAGAGTTTTCGCCGGTGAAAGGAAAAGGTTCTATGATTAAATTGATTTCGAATCCGATTCGTGGTTTGGCCGTGTTGGTGGTGACTGGGCTGGCAGTATTTGGGGCTGTGCAACTGAGCCTGTCGGGCCAGCCCAACAACGTCCCGGCACACTTCAATGTTCAGACCACGCCCGTCAATCGCGAAGCGCATGGCGTCACCAGTTACGCGCCGATCATCAAACGCGCCGCGCCCAGTGTCGTGAACATTTATTCGACCCGGACCATCAAGCTGCGGCGCATGCCCATGAACCCGTTCTTTGGCGAT
>JBQCEJ010000062.1:0-3025 GCA_051960355.1 Verrucomicrobiota bacterium
TTGTTTATGATGGAAAAAGCCGGTTTTCTCGACGAGCTGGGGCGGGAAAATATTTGTGCCGATATCGATGCGTCACTCGCACGCGCCCGGGAGATACTCAATCTTCCTGCTGTTGCGATGGCAATTAAAACGGCCGGACAACCCGCAAATACGCAATAGGCAGGGAGGTTTCGAACGGGATGTTGAAATGTTGGAGCGGGTGAAGGGAATCGAACCCTCGTCTCAGCCTTGGGAAGGCCACATTCTACCATTGAACCACACCCGCTTCGCCGTCAGGACGTGTAGCAGAAGCGCTCCGGCCTAGCAACTGACTTTTGCGGCACGAACGCTTTTCACACTCTCCAGCAGCTCATTCTTCGGCAAAACCAGAACCTGGCAACCGCAACTCGTCCAATTTCACACCCTCGCGCCGAAGCAGCGTGGCTTCCACTTTGGGAACGAACATCTGCGTTTCAGCAGGCAATTGGGACGCAATGCCATCGAAGGTCTTCACCTCGTTGCGATCCAACAGGCGCTGGACCGTGCCTTCGCCGGAGTTGTAGGCCGCCAAGGCAAGTCGCCAGTCTTTAAAACGTTCGGCGAGGAAGAAAAGATATTTCGCGGCGGCTCCAGCGCTGGCTTCGGGTTGATACCTTTGATCGAACGGCCAAGTAGTAGTCAGTCCGTAACGCTCTGCCGTGGCGGGCATCAGTTGAAACAGACCCGCTGCGCCGACGGGACTTTTCGCATCCGGATTGAAGGACGATTCCACTTCGGCAATCCAGACGAGTTCCGCCGGCACTTTGGCTTGGAGGAAAACCGGTTTGAGCCGCTGGATGTAGGGCTTGGCAGCTTCGGGAACGGGCCGCTCGGAGACTTTCTCAATCAAGATTTCGCGCTCGTTGTCCGCAGGCGGATTGGCCATGGTCGGGATCGACGTTTCGGCGTTGGTTTTGAGCGAAGGCAAGACTACGGTCAGTTCCCCCGCCCCATTGAGCCCGTCCAATTGGCTCTTCAACCAGAGTGCGGCGGCTGCAGTTTCCTGATGTGCTTCCAGCAACGGCAGCATGAGCCTGGCGGCGGTCCGCAGTTGGGCGAGGTCGATGACATATTCGCCCTGAAACTTCTGCTCCGCATTGGCCAGAAAGCTTTCGAATTTTTTGGGATCCACTTCCTGCAAGCGACGCAACACGTCGTCGTCCAGATTCTGCGTGGCCCATTGCTGCGCCGAATCCACGATCTCGCCCAAATCCAACTCCTGCGCCCAAGCCCGTGCCAGCGGCAGAACGATCAGCAGTGCGAGAAACAGAATTTTTGTCATTCCCCACAAAGTGCCAGATCGGCGGACGGAAATCGAACAGGGAACAGCGAAGGGCGACCGCCGTTTCAGCACTCGACGCGCGATGCCCGCGTTCGCTCGCCGTTGGGCCATAATACTGTGCAACAACAACTTACATTCACACCAGCCCTCGCAGTCTTGCCAAACTGCGGCAATTCAGGTCTGCTGGTGGCACAATTATGATACGACTGCGCGGCTCTATTCTCGTGTTCGCAATCGCTCTGACGGCGAACGCCTTTGGCCGACAGGAGACGGCTGATGTCACTTTGGATTACGTGGCGCAGCGCGCGGAATTGCGGGCGCAGAAACCGTTTCATTCGCCGCGTGGGGATCTGCCGGACATTCTCCGGGCCGACAAACTGGATTACGACAAGTATCGCGAGATCGAATTTCGTCACGACAAAGCCTTGTGGGCAAGCGACGACCTGCCGTTCCGCGTGGAATTTTTTCATCCCGGCTATCTCTACGAGGAACCGGTTCACCTGTATGAATTCACCGTCACGGCCATGCAACCGATCCGCTTCATGCAGGACTGGTTCGATTATCGCGGACTGAACATTCAAAAGCAGATTCCAGTGAACACCGGTTATGCGGGGTTCCGGTTGCTCAACGAATTGAACGAACGCGGCAAATGGGATGAACTGGGCGCGTTTCTGGGCGCAAGCTACTTCCGGCTTTTGGGCAAAGGCCAGCGTTACGGTCAATCGGCGCGCGGACTGGCGCTGGACTGCGGCGAGACGGATCGACCGGAGGACTTCCCGATCTTCACCGATTGGTGGCTGGGCAAGCCCTCGCGCGGGGATGATCGGCTGAGGCTCTACGCCATTCTGGACAGCGTGAGTTGTGCGGGCGCTTATGAAATCGTGATCATTCCCGGCGAAACCACCATCGCGGATGTCAAAGCGAAATTGTATTTCCGCGAGGACAGCATGATCAAGCCGGTGAACCCGAACCGCCCGCCGATCCGCACGATCGGAATCGCGCCCCTTACCAGCATGTTTTGGTTCGGCAAGGCGTCGGAACGCCGCTTCAATGAATATCGCCCGGAAGTCCACGACAGTGACGGCTTGCTGGTTCAGATGGGCAACGGCGAAGTGCTCTGGCGGCCCTTGAACAATCCGGTGGAAATGCGTCATCAGCGATTTGCCGCGAAGGACATTCGTGGTTTCGGCCTGTTGCAGCGCGAACGCGATTTCGCCAGCTACCAGGATCTTTTCAACTATTACCAGCAAGTCCCCAGCGTCTGGGTCGAAACCCACGGTCATTGGGGCGAAGGCGAAGTGAATCTGGTCGAGCTGAGCACGCATTATGAGGGCTTGGACAACATTGTCGCGTTCTGGGATCCGAAGGAGAAGCCGCGGCCGATGGAAGCCTACAACTTCGCCTACACGCTGTATTGGACGCGCGACGAAGCGGAGATGAAGCTGGCTAATCAGGACAAGGTGTTGGCCACGCGCATTGGCAATGATCCCCGGGATCCGCAACGGCGGCAATTCGCGATTGATTTCGGCGGACCCAAACTCAACACGCTTTCGGAAAGCACACCGCCGCAGGCCATTGCCAGTTGCAGCACCAACGCGGTCATTGTCGAGAATCAAATTTTTCGCAACCCGTTCAAATCCAGCTGGCGCGTGATGCTCAAGCTCGAACCCAAGCCCGGGAATAAAGATCCCGTGGATATCCGTTGCACATTGCAAAAAGGAGAGG
>JBQCEJ010000063.1:0-3934 GCA_051960355.1 Verrucomicrobiota bacterium
TGGTTCAGCTTGTAAACACCGGCCAGCGATGCGGCTTCCCAAACGGAGCCCTCGGCAATTTCGCCATCGCCCAGAAGCACGTAGGTTTTATAATCGAGATGATCCAGGCGCGCGCAGAGCGCCATGCCAACACCGACACTCAAACCTTGCCCGAGCGAGCCGGTGGCGACATCCACGAACGGCAGACGAGGAGTGGGATGCCCTTCCAAATCGCTGTTCAACTGGCGCAGCTTCAGCAAATCACTGGCGGGAAATAATCCGGTTTCCGCCCAGGCGGCGTATAGCAACGGAGCCGCATGACCTTTCGAGAGAATGAAGCGGTCGTTGTTGTAATACTGTGGATCTTTGGGCCGGTAATGCATCTCTCCAAAGAACAGCGCGGCGACCACGTCCGCCGCTGAACAGCACGACGAAGGATGGCCGCTGCCCGCTGCGGTGGTGGACGCGATGGAATGGATACGCAACTGATTGGCAATTCCCTTTAGTTTCTCGGTATCAAGATCGTTCATCAAAGGGCACTCTATTCCTCGAACTTCAAAATGAAAGTAGAAATACCCACCATTGCAGTGCAGTCGACAAACATGGGACAGGGAACAAATAACCGGATAAATTCAGGGGTTCACCCCATAGACAAATGGCGGAGAACTCTTAGGGTCGGCGACAATGAAAATCCTCCTGCAACAGCAGCAAACAGGGCTTTACCTGCAGCTTCCGGAACTATGGATACAGGAGATCAAGGCCGCTTCGGACTTCGGAACCTCACAGCGCGCCCTCGCGTACGCCAAAACCAATTGTCTGATGGATGTGCAGGTGGTGGCGGCGTTTCTGCGCGAGTCGTGTGTGGAATCAGTTGCCTACCAGGTTGAACCGCCGCGGCGGCTGCGAAGCCGCTTGCAATCGTGAGCTTTAGGTTGCTCAGGGAACCTGGAATCTATACTTGTCGCGATCGAAGTCGCTGACGGCCCAGAGGTTCAGCGGATAAACGGCCGTGCCATATTTGAGATAGCGCGCACTGCCATCGGAGAAAACGAAGTTGGACCCGCCGCCCCTTCCGGGAGATGGAGAATGTCGTCCGTGTTCAGCCTTGTCCGCATCATTCCCGCCCAAGCCTTCCAGCATGTCCATGTAGTAATCACCGGCGTCATGTTTCTTCTCGCCAAAGACAATCGTGTCCGAGGACTTGAGAATGGCGTTTTCCTTCATCGCTCCCCGTGGAGATTTGCCGCTCATATATTCGCTGAACTCCGCATCACTCATGTTGGTACGGAAATAGTCGTTCCAACCGTTGATAAAGTAGCTGCGCGGCGCCAGATCGGCCGCCGTGGGAGAATTGGTTTCGGTCGCCGACTCGCCTTTGAAGGCATCGGTCGGGCAGACCAGCATCGCAAGATTTTTATAACCGTCCTGCAACAGCGTCGGCCAGCGATAGGAATTCGTGCGAGGCGGGAAGAACCCATTGTTGTCGCCGGCATACAGGGTCAGCGACAGTCCGATCTGCTTCAGGTTGTTAACGCATTTGATGCGGTAAGCCGCTTCCTTGGCCCGGCTCAGCGCGGGCAAAAGCATGCTGGCCAGAATGGCAATGATCGCAATCACCACCAACAGTTCGATCAAAGTGAAAGCCTTGCCGCTCGCTCTGCGGGTCCAGCTCTGATAGGTCGCGTTTCTCATGATAGCTTCTAAAGATTTATCGTAACTTTCGGTCGCTTTGAACATTCTGACGGCTTGGACGTCAGTCCACCCGGCTATGACAAAGAAAAACCTTTTCCTGATCCTTCTGGCTCTGCTGCTCGCTGCTTTGAGTTTTTACCTGAACAGAGACCGTTTTCGTTCCCAAACTATTCAAATCGGCGAGCGCTGGACTGAGCCGCGCGGCTGGATGGCGCGCCGGAACCCGAAATCCAACTCAAAAATGCTCATCTTTCTCTTCAATCAAAAGGTGCAGCTCACCTCTTTAAAAGTCGTCCAACGCGACGATCTAAAAACCAACAAGTATCCGCACGCTGTCTGGCAACTGACCACCGATTCAAACTCCATTGCGCTGAAGGATTGCGTTTACGGCATGCCCATTCGCGGCATGAAACCAACTGTCAAAGGCGCCACAGCCGATCCCCTTCAACCCGGCGTTGACTATCGCCTCCTGATCGAAGCCGGCCCGCTCAAAGCCGAACATGACTTCACCGCGCCGCCCGCAACACCGTAGTCCAAGACGTCGGGCGGAGTTTTGCGGTTACGCCCAACTAAGGCGCGATCGGCTGCCGAGCGGATGTCTCAGCTGATCTTATCAACTCCACAAGCTGGGCTGGGCCAACTTGTAATTTTCCGATTTCGATCCATCGTGTGACGCGCTGCCCGGGGTGGGCGCGCACTGAAACAAAAACATAAAACTGAAACTAACTATGGCAATTCAAGCACCTGATCTGACAAAACAAGCTCCACGGGGTCCACGCGTGCGCCTCGGCGGTTATGCACTGCTGCCGCGCATGCTCGACAAGGGCCGCGCTGCCATCATTGGCAAAAACGGCGAATATAATTACAACTGCCCGCTGGATCAGCGCTTTGTGAATTTTGTCGGAATCGACCCGGAAGCCCTGAAGAAAGAACTCGCCGCCGGCAAAGGTGACGGCGAAATCCTCGCTTGGATTCAGGCGAATGCAAAAATCAAGCGCACGGAATCAGAGATCGCCGCCTGGTCGCTCTGGCAGGAACAACGCGCGCCGGACAATCCCGATTCGCGTGAATACTTCAACGAACTGCACAAGAAGGTCGCCCCGACGCGATCCGACATCACCAATTGGTTCGAACTCCTCGATCTGGACGATTACGTGAGCTTTGGCGGCAAAGCTTGAGGCGGCCCGCAACTCACAGCGTAACGGTGTCCGGCTGGCGCCGTTACGCTCCCGTTTCCCGCAGCCGGATTACAGCTTGATCCACTTGCCCGCTTTGGAGGATTGCTCGACGGCTTCGAGCACCTTTTGATTCTTCAATCCGTCCTCAAACGTCGGATGCGTGGGCTTGCCGTCGATGCAGGCATTCACGAAGTCAGCGATGGCATGCACAAAAGTGTGTTCGTAGCCGATGATGTGGCCCGGCGGCCACCAGTTGCTGACGTAAGGCTGGATGCCATCGCGTTGAGTCACCAAGATGTCGCGAAATCCCTGGCGGTCTTTCGGATCATCATTGTTGAAATACTTCAGCCGGTTCATGTCTTCAAAATCGAAGCAGAGCGAGCCTTTGGCGCCGTTGATCTCGATGGAAATGTGATTCTTTCGTCCGTTGGCGTAACGCGTGGCCTCCAGGTTGGCCAACGTGCCGTCACCCATCCGACCAATGAAAACAGCGGAGTCCGGCACGGTGACTTTGCCCATTTTGCGCGGCTTGCCAGCGTTTAAAACCTGACCTTTGGCGGGTGTTTCAAGCACCGGACGCTCGGTGATAAACGTGTTGGTCAAGCCGCAGACTTCCTTGAATTCGCCCACCAGGTAACGGCCCAGATCAATGATGTGCGAATTGATATCCGCATGCACCCCGCTGCCGCTGACTTCCTTTTGCAGACGCCAATCCAAAGGGAAATCGGGATCAACGAGCCGGTCCTGAGCGTAGCGGGCGCGAAAATGGAAAATCCGGCCCAGCGCGCCTTCGGTGATCATCTTCTTGGCCAGGGCAATCGCGTCATCCCAAGTCATTCCGTCCTTCGGATAAGCCACGTTAAAGCGATCGAACAAATCTTTATTATAGAGGGTAACGACGACGCTGCGATCGGCGGGCAACCCGTATAACTCCCCATTGCTCGCGTATTGTTGGATTCCTTTGATCAGTGAAGGGTCAATTTTCTTCAAGTCGAAATTGTATTTTTTGATCAGGCTGTTCATGTCGTATTGTAAATTCAGATCCGTAATTGACCATAGGTTAATGCCGGAAACGTAAATAATAT
>JBQCEJ010000064.1:0-4336 GCA_051960355.1 Verrucomicrobiota bacterium
AACGGAGCCGTCGCCAATCCCGGGTGTCGCTTGCAAGAATTGCCATGGTGGACCGAACCGGAGCGGCGTCGGCTCCTCGTTGATTGGAATCAAACGCAGCGCGACTATCCGCGCAACGCTTGCATTCACGGACTCTTCGAAGGCCACGTGCGCTGCGCGCCGGAACGCGTCGCCGTTGTCTTTGGCACCAGGCAGTTGACCTTCTCAGAACTCAACACGCGCGCGAATCAGTTGGCGCATCGGCTTCGTCAGCTCGGTTTGAAAGCGGGTGACTTCGTCGGAATCAGCGCCGAGCGTTCGCTGGAACTGATTATTGGCCTCGTCGCCATTCTGAAAGCCGGCGGCGCGTATGCCGCGCTGGATCCAAATCTACCCGCCTTGCGCCTGGCCGACCTGTTGAACGATCTCGGTTGCAACGTGGTCCTGACGCAGCAACGGCATGGGAACATTTTCTCGGAAGCGTCCCACCTCGCAAACCCGCAGGCGCGGCTGCAAACCTTTTGGCTCGACTCCGATTGGCCAACGCTCGCGGGCGAATCCACGGAAAACCTTTCGTGCGAAATCAACGCGCTGCATCCGGCTTATGTCAGCTTCACGTCGGGGTCCACCGGCCGGCCCAAAGGCGTTTGCGTGCCGCATCGCGGAGTCGTGCGCCTGGTGCGGAATACGAACTACGCGAATTTCTCGCCGGATGAAGTTTTTCTGCAGTTAGCGCCGGTGGCGTTCGACGCTTCGACTCTGGAAATCTGGGGCGCGCTGCTCAATGGCGCCCGCGTCGTGGTGCTGCCTCCAGGAACGCCAACGCTCACCGAACTGGCTGAAACGATTCAAGAACAGCGCGTCACGATTGCGTTCTTAACCAGCGGTTACTTCAATCAGATCATCGATGAAAAGCCCGAGGCATTGAAACCGCTTCGACAGATTCTGACAGGCGGCGAAGCGTTGTCGTTGCCGCATGCGCACAAAGCCCGGGTGCTGTTGCCGGGTTGCCGGTTGATTCATTGTTATGGTCCGACGGAGAACACGACTTTCACGACGTGCCACGATATCCCGGCAAACTTCGATGGGAAAAGTCCGGTGCCGATCGGGCGGCCGATCTCGAACACCGAATGTTACGTGCTCGACAGCGCCCGCCAGCCGGTGCCAATCGGCGTGCCCGGCGAACTCTACGTCGGCGGCGATGGCCTGGCTCTGGGCTATTTGAACCGGCCTGAGCTGACGGCGGAACGGTTCATTGAACATCCGTTCCGAGCCGGGGCGCGCTTGTACAAAACGGGCGATCTCGTTCGTTATCTCGCCGACGGGAACATTGAGTTCTGCGGGCGACTTGATTTTCAGTTGAAGATTCGCGGGTTCCGTGTGGAACCGGCGGAGATCGAAGCCGCCTTGCTCCAGCACCCGGAAGCGAGTCAATGCATCGTCGTTGCTCGGGCCGATGCCTCCGGTCAGAAACATCTCGTTGCCTACATCGTGCCGCGCGGAATGCCCTCGCTCGAGCCCGCTGAATGGCAGAACTACCTGCGCCAGCGCTTGCCGGAATACATGGTGCCCGCGAACGTCGTCACGCTGGCGGAATTGCCGCTGCTGCCCAACGGCAAGGTGAACCGCGCGGCCCTTCCGCTGCCCAAAGCCGTCACCGTCTCGAGCGATCGACGATTGGTGCCGTTGGACGCGACCGAGCAACAACTCCTGACGCTCTGGCAAGAAGTGCTCGCGACGCGGCCGATGGGTTTGAACGAAAATTTCTTTGCGCTCGGCGGTCATTCTCTGCTCGCCGTGCGGCTGCTGGCGCGAATTGAAAAAAGCCTGGGCAAGAAGCTTTCCGTCGCGGTCCTGTTTCAGAATCCCACGATTGAGCAACTGGCGAAATTGCTGCGCGATGAACATCCCGCGAAAGCCGGATCTGCGATTGTGGAAATTCAGGCTGGCGGAACGCAGCGACCCTTGTTTCTGGTGCACGGCGTCGGCGGCGGAATGTTCTGGGGCTACGCCAACCTGGCGCGTCATCTGGGGCCCGATCAACCGGTGTTCGCCCTGCAATCGCGCTCTGCTAATGGCGAGGCGGAATTCGAAACGATCGAAGCGATGGCGCAAAGCTATCTGGAGAACGTGCGCGCCTTTCAGCCGAGCGGACCGTATTACCTCGGCGGTTATTGCTTCGGCGGAATCGTGGCGTTTGAAATGGCGCGACGCCTGCAGCAGCAGGGTGAAGAAGTGGCGCTGCTCGCGCTGATCAATTCCGCGCCGCCGAATTCCAGTTACACGAAGCCGGGTTGGCGACCCAGCCTGGCCTACAGTTTCGCCAGGAATGCCTGCGTGCGCGTGGTGAGTTCGCTGAGGCGGCCGCCGGAAGAGCGACGCGCGCTGTTCAGTTGGCGCGCCAAATCGCTCGCCCACCGCTTGCGCCAGAAATTTTTCGTTCCTGCTGGGAGTTGCTCCGTGTCACTGGAAAACTGGGTGGATCTTTCGGATGTGCCCGAAAATGAACGGGCGCTCTGGCGGACTCATATCTGCGCGCTGAAGCATTATCAACCGCAGCTCTATCGCGGCGTCGTGACGCTGTTTCGCAGTCCCGTGCATCTGTTGTTCTGCTCGTTCGATTCCCATTACGGCTGGCGCGAACTGGCGACCGGCGGAGTGACGATGCGAATCATACCCGGCGCCCATGAAAGCATCATGCAGGAACCGCGTGTGCAGTTGCTCGCCACGGAATTGCGTGCCTGCCTGCAAACGGCTCAGGCGAAAACGCGTTAGTTCTCTCCGCGCAAATCCATGTACGTCGGGGGTTGAAAAACTCCTTCGTCCGAATGTTCCCACTCAGAGTTTTTTCGCCACTTCAGCGGGCTTCGATGCCGCTGGAGCGTTCGCCGTTTTCGGTTGGGTCACGGATTCATTCACCACCGGCTCTTTCACGGCTGGATCGCCTTTGAGCCAGCCGAGTGAAGTCAGGAATTTGTCCGCGGCCAGCAGCGTCTGTGTGCGCCACGGATCCTTGTTGAAGAAGCCATGGACCTGGCCTTCGTAGAAAATCGTGTCGCACCGAACGCCAACGCGTTTCATGTCCGCCTGAAATTCCTCAACCGTTTTCATGGGGATCAACGGATCTTTCGTGCCGAGAAAAACGATCGTCGGCGGCGCATTGCTGGTGATGTTGTGGGCCGGCGAAAATTCGCGGTAACGATCGCCCACCAACTCGTGGCCCCAACTGCCCGGTCCATTGTTGAAGACCGGATTAAACAGCACCAGCGCGTTGCCTTTGGGCGAAACGGTCAGGTCGTCATCCGGCGCATCCTGGCCTTCCACCATGCTGACAAACGCCGCGAGATGCCCGCCCGCCGAGCCGCCTGAAGCCGCGATGCGTTCCGGGTCGATCGCCAGTTCGCCCGCGTGCGCGCGCACCCAGCGCATGGCGGACTTGGCGTCCTGCACACACATTGTCGGCGGCGCTTTGGTTTCCTTTCCGAGCAGTCGATACTGAACGAGCACGGAAACCATCCCGCGCCGCGCAAAATAGATCGCCTGCGAATTCATCAGGTTCGGCGTGCCCCAAACCCAACCGCCGCCGTGGAACAGCACGATCGCAGGATGTGACTCGCCGGGTTTCCAACCGGGCGGCTTTACGACCACGACTTTCAATTCCACCGGGCCCACGCGTTTGTAGATGTATTCTTCGCGCTTCAACGGCGGCAGCGCGACAGTTGAAGTCTGCGTTGCCTTTGCATCCAGCGTCGCGGGCTTGGCGAGTGCTGGCTCCGCTTGAGGTGTGAAAGCTTTCATTTCGACGGTGCTGGGCGCGGCTTGCGCGGTGCTGATCAAGGAAGTTAAGCCAAGCCGTCGCGAATAGAGATTCGCTCCCAGATCGCGCGTCACCGCCGTGAGTTCTTCGTAAGGCGTGTCCGTGACGTCCACAAAACCGATCGGCGCATTCTCGCCATCAGATCGACCCGTTAGCGGCTGGTCGAGGTATTGAAACCAATGCGTGCCGACCACCAGCGGATTCTCGAGTGCGCCGGTGACATAATACCAATACGCATCGGCGCGCTGCTTTTGACCGATCGCGCCGCGACTAGCATCGGCGGTGAAGCTTCGGTCCCACGCGGGAAAATGGAATTCACCGACGATGACCGGGCGATCCAAATTATCCGGAAGGTCGAGGTTGCGGATGCTGGTGGCGTACTTGTTGAAGCTGACCACATCGCAATACCGGGCCGCCGCGCGCACCGCAATCGGGTTGACCGTATGAAAGCGCGAACCCAGGTTCAGCTTGTTCGGAGCGGAGCGCTTCAACTCCACCTCGCACGTCTGATAATAGCGATCCGCCAGCGCTTCATTGAAC
>JBQCEJ010000065.1:0-15894 GCA_051960355.1 Verrucomicrobiota bacterium
CCGCCAGCGGTTGCGGATGGCCGCCATCGCCCCAATCCGTGATGAGATATCCGATCGCGCCATTCTTTCGTCCGGCTTCGGCGGCGGAGCGCAGATTCGCCAGAGCGTTGTCGTGTCGGCCGATCAGCGTCATCCAGGTCGAGGTGCCGGGGCAGACGTAAAATGGAATGCCGGCCTTTCGGAACAGCGCCGTCTCGTGAGCGAACGGATGATCCGCTTCATAACCCCAGTTCAACGCGATCAAATCGCGAGGCAGTTCGCGGATCAGTTCGGGATGATTCAACACGATGTCGCCCCAGAACATCATGCGTTTGCCGCGTGAGGAGACTTCGCGCTGAATCTTTTTCAGGAACTTCAGATAAACCCGAGCTTTGCCATTGTGCTCGCAAAGTTTTCGGCTTTGGCCGCGGCCCAGATCCCAGGTTTCATCGCAACCGACGTTGAAAAGCGCGCTGGAAAAATGCGGCAGCAACTCGTCGTAAAGCCCGCGAAGAAATGGCAGGGTTGCGGCGTGATTGGGCGCGAGCGTTGACGGGTAACGGAGGAAATCTCCATCAGCGCTTGGGTAAGGTTCGGAAACTTCGGCGAGTTTCTGGAGCGGCGGATGGGCGAGGAACTCTCGCAGATGGCCGAACGAATTCTGGTTCGGGACGAGATCGATGCCCAGTTCGCGGCAGCGTTGATCGAGCTGTTGAATTTCCTTGCCCGTCAGCGCGCCCCAGCTTCGCCAAACGGATCGGTATCGGCGATAAGCAAACGTGTGTTCGGTGTAGAGCTGGAATTCGTTGATCTTGAAGTCCGCCAGATGATCCACCAACTCGAGCAGCGTTTCCAATTTCGGCACGCGCCCGCGCGAGATGTCGAGCATTACGCCGCGACGCGGAAAATCAGGCCAGTCACGAATGCTCAAAAATGGAAGCGTGCGCCCGTGTTCCCGAAGAAGCTGTCGCAGGGTGGCGATCGCCGCGTGTAATCCGTCCAGTTGCCCGAAGCGAATTTCCACTCCCGACGGATTGATTTGCAAAGTGTAGCCGCCAGGTTGGCGGGGTGCGGAGTTGGATTGAATTGCTCGAACGGCTGGTTCTGCGGAAATTTCGCTGAGTTCCATCCCAAACGGCTTCAACCGCGCGATCACGGATTGAATCTGCGCCGCAGAAAGTTCGGAACTGAAACGCATTCCCGCTCGGCGGGGTAAAAAGAAAAACCCTGCCCCGCGTTTCAAAAAGCGAGGGCAGGGGAGAAGCTTCATCCAGCGGTGAGGTCAGCAATCCGAAACCGGATTCTGGAACTACTTGGAGATCATGCCGCTGTTGCGCGCGTAGTTGAACAGACCGCCGGCATCCACCACGGGGCGAACGTCGCCGAGCGGTTTGAAGCGATAGACTTTGCCGGTGCCCTGCACGGTGACTGTCGCCGCGTCAAGATCGACGGTGACGACATCGCCGGTTTTCAAAACGTCGCAGAGGCGCTCGGTGACTTCGCAGGGATAAAGTTCGCCGGTCGCCACGCAGTTACGGAAGAAGATGCGGGCGAAGCTTTCGGCCAAAACCACTTTGCTGCCAGCGGAGCCCATCGCAATCGGCGCGTGTTCGCGGGAGCTGCCGCAGCCAAAATTTCTTCCTGCTACGACGATCGGGTAATCGGAATCGAGCTGGCCTTCTTTGACGAAGCGGGTGGAATAAAGAGATTCGGGCAAGCCGCACAGCGCAAACGAGCCGAGCTTTTCATACTCTTCGGCAATGGTCGGCACGAGATTCAGATACTGGGCGGGAATGATCTGATCGGTGTCGATGTTGTCGCGCACTACGTAAACCGGTCCGGTAAAAACTGATTGCATGGCGAAAGATTGACGGCAGAACGACTGGTTTTCAATCAGAATTCCAGTTCAGCGGTTGAGCGCGTCCGGCACCAGAATGGAATCGCCGGGCTTGATCTTGCTCAGGTCCGTGTTGGGATTGGCGGCCTGCAATTCAGCGAGCGAAAGATTATAGCGCCGCGCCACGCTCGTCAGGGTATCGCCGATGCTGAAAACGTAGGGATGAGTTTTGGGCGGCACGATTTCTGGTGTTTCGGGAGTCGGCGGCAAGGGCGGCTGTTCCTCGGGAACATACTGGCCGGCGGCTTGGCCATTCGCTTTGGCCTGATCCAGGGCGATACGCTTCAATTCGATGTCGCGCTGGGCCGCCGTCAGGTTGGTGTTGGCGCGAATCGCTGCCAGTTGATCGGCGACCGTTTGATTGATTTCATAAATGGTGTCGGTTGCTTCGGGCGTCCCAGCCGCTTCCGCAGCGGCATAGGCATCACGGTAAGCCGCGTCGTGGAGCAACACGTATTGCTGGTAACGTTCCGGTCCGAGGGCGATGCGAATGGCATTGTCGCGTTGCTGTTGCAGGTTGCGCCGTTGCAGCACACTGTTCGGGTCGGTGTTGCCGGCCAGTTCCTGCAATTGCTGGTCCAGCGTATCGGTGGCGCGGAAGATACCGCGGAATTCCTCAGGCGTGGCATTGAAGTATTTCAAGGTGCCCATTTCGGCGCGCAGGTTGGTCGAATTTTGGGAATAGCGCAGGAGGTATTCTTCCAGTTGTTGCGGCGACAAAACACGCGCGAGCTCATTGCGGGTCTGCTGGCGCAAGCGCGCCAGTTCAGCGGGATCCGCCGCGCCACCGCTTTGTCCGGTTGCGGTGAGATACGCCTGCATCCGTTCCTGCGAATGGAGGCTGATTTCTTCCACAGCCAGTTTCGTCTCCAACGGCAAGGTCCCGAGAATCGGGCCAGCCAGCAACACGCCCGGACGGGAGGGACGCGGCAGGCCCAGCAGATCACCGGTTTCCCAGCTTGGACCCAGCAGGCGCGTGAGCAGGGCGCGCCTTTCGTCATCGAGACTGCGGGCTTTCTCCGAGGCAACGCGGACGACGTTGCTGTCGGGCTGGCTCCGCCACCATTGCTGTTCGGCAGTGACCAGTTCCGTTGCGAGTCGTTTGGAATAAAGCGAATTGACGTCGGCAATAATGATGTCACGGATCGTTTGTTCCGGGCAATCAATGCTGCGCAGGTTGGCGATGTAGGTGGGATAATCGGTCGATTCGACTTCAGCCCAGGAGAAAAACTGGCGCCGGAGCACGACATTGGTTTTTACCAGAGTTGCGGGCGTGTCGGCTATGGCGGCGGGCGGGACCGAATGACGGCGGGCGAAAATGAGCCAGCCGGCCAACAGCACGACATCCAATCCGAGCACGAGAAAGAATGGTAGGCGCCAGCGCATAAAGGTTCCTAGCCATCGGTGCCACAGCAGGTCCGAAAAAGCAACGAACAAAAAGCCTCGGGCGCGTTGCTCCCTTGAAAAATTATCTTGGCGTGCTTGGCTGGTTGGCGGTTTACTCTGCGCCGACATGAAACAAAAAGCTTACGCGCGCGCCGGCGTGGACATCGATCTGGGCAACAAAGTCAAAGCCACGCTCCCGCAGTTGCTCGCGGCCACGCATCGCCGCGAAGTGCTCGGCAAGGTCGGCGGTTTCGGCGGATTGTTTGCGCTCGACGTTCGCAAATACCAGCAACCCGTGCTCGTCTCCTCCGTCGATGGCGTGGGAACCAAGCTCAAAATCGCGTTCGCCATGAAGCGTCACGACACCATCGGCGCCGATCTGGTGAATCATTGCGTCAACGACATCGCGGTGCTGGGAGCCGAGCCGTTGTTTTTCCTGGATTACCTGGGCACCGGCAAACTGGAACCGCAGGCGTTCACCGACATCATCAAAGGCTTCGCCCGGGCGTGCGCGGAAAACAACTGCACGCTGATCGGCGGTGAGACGGCGCAGATGCCGGGCTTTTATCAAAAAGGTGAATACGACGTCAGCGGCACGATCGTCGGCGTGGTTGAAAAAGCGCGGATGTTGAACGGGCAGAAAACCGTCAAGCGCGGTGATGTGGTCATCGGCATGGCCTCCAGCGGCCTGCACACGAATGGTTAGTCGCTCGGGCGGAAGATTTTCTTTGAGCAGTTGAAACTGAAGCCGACGAGCTATGTTCCCGAGCTCAAGAACAAGATCGGGGACGAACTGCTGAAAGTGCACGTGAGCTACGGTCCGTTGGTTCAGGCGCTGTTGAAGCGCTTCAACTCGAAGGCCGGAACGCCCAATGCCAAACTGCCCGTGAAGGCGTTTGCCCACATCACCGGCGGCGGTTTCGTGGACAATATCCCGCGCGTGTTGCCGGCGAACTGTGATGTCGTGATTCACAAAGGCTCATGGGACATGCTGCCGATTTTCCAGATCATCGCCGAGCGCAGCCGTGTTCCTGATGAGGAGCTTTACCAGGTGTTCAACATGGGCATTGGAATGATCACCGTCGTGGCGGCCGAACAGGCCGATGCAGTTCTGAAATTCATCCGCGCCCAGAAGCACGATGCCTGGATCATCGGCGAGGTCACAAAAGGAACCGGCGAGGCTCGGGTCGTCTGACCTGAAACCCCGCCGGTGCGAAAGCGGACTGGTTCTGGAAGGTTACTTCTTGCCCGGCGCGCTGCCCGGCGGGTTCGTCTGCTGCATCTTCTTCACGTCTTCCGACTTGATCACTTCGATCTTGGCGCCGCGGTCCAGTTCTTCCTTCGAAGGCACTTTGATGATGTCGCTGGTCAACGGTTGCGGCGGTTGCGGGGCATCGACGCTGAGGAGTTCAACCTCGTAAATCAGAGCGGAACCGGGTTCCACATTCTGGCCGGCACCGTTGTCGCCAAATGCCAGTGCGGGAGGAATGAATAATTCCCATTTGGCCCCGGGCTTCATCGATTGTAACGCCTCTTTCACGCCGACGATCGGATAATGTGCGAGCACCGTCTTGGCCGGTTGTCCCCGCTTTTCAGAGCTGTCGACTTCCTTGCCATCGAGGGTAGTCGTGCGGAACTTGAAAGTGACGGTGTCTTCCGGTTTTGGTGAATCGCCTGAGCCTTCGGACACGACCTTGTATTGCAGTTCAGCCGTGTTGCCGTCCGGCAGTTTCACGTCTTTCGTCTTCACGTCCGGTTTGCTCTTGTTGGCGGAGAGGAATGTTTCAGCGGCCGCGTGATTCTTGGCCGCGAGTTGGATGCGTTCCTGTTCGCGTTTCGCGCGCAGTTCCTGTTGATATGCGGTGATGGTTTCCTGCGCCTGCTGTTCCGTCAGCTTGGGGGATTTGCCGGTGAGCACGTCGCGGATGGCTTCGCTGACGACCTCGGGATTGACCTCGAAACCGGCGCGCGTGAGATTGGCTTTGAGGCCCATGCCCACATTCATACCGATGCTGTAACTGAGCTTGTTCGTGGCATCGAGCGTGGTGTTGGTATCTTCGGCTTTTAGAACCGATTGAACCGCCACCACGGTGAGTCCGAGGGCAACGACCTTTTTGAATCCTGATTTCATATACGATTTAAATGGGTTAAGAATCGCCCTCCGTTTACCGCAAACATCCACGCGAGGCAAGCCCGGCAAATCCCGCGGGCAGGCATTCTGTGGATCCTTTTCGAACGCGTTCTTCGAAAATGGAATGGCACGTTCCTGATTCCAAGGATGTACGCGTGCGATCTGGATGATATGACTGTTCCCGGACCGGACAGTGCCTCGGTGCAGCATCGGTTGCTTTGGTTTGTGTTTGAGCCGGGGCGGTCGGACGAATCTGCGAATGTGAGCTGATAAGCAATTCGTCTCCTTGTCTCGTCTTCAAAGGAGATGAGAACTGCTGGGGCATCCAGAAAAGGGTGGAATTCACGAAGGCGAAGGGATAAAAATCTCATCTTGATATGAGCTTGCGCCCAACATTGCCTCTGAATCGTTTGGCGGCCATTCCATTCGGATGGTGGCAGTGATTTGCTTATTTCCGAAGCCAATGTCGAATTGGTGGCGTGTTTTGATGTGCTTGTGAAATCCTCAGCAAGAATGACTCGTCTTTCGCTGATTCTCCTGTCGGTCGCGATTCTCCTGCCAGCGCGAGCGGCGTCGGCAATCGCAACCAACGCGGCGAATTCTGCGGAAGCCTGGCTGACTCGCACCTGGCAGACGGATGAAGGTTTGCCGGACAATAATATCACCGGTCTCGTCCAGACGGATGACGGCTTCTTGTGGGTGGCGACTTTGGGCGGCTTGATGCGTTTCGATGGCGCGAGTTTCGAGGAATTTTCAACGGTTCACCTGCCCAAGGTTCCCAACCGTAACGTTCGCAACCTGTATCTGGACCGGCGCGGATCGCTCTGGCTGGTGATGGATCGCGGCGCTGTGATTCGCGTGGGCGAGAAAGAGTCGCACGTTTTCGGAGGGGAAGATGGGTTCATGGATTCACGAGTTGCAGCCATTGCCGAAGATGCGGCCGGAGGCGTCTGGTTTGCGGGCGTGAATGGAAATTTCCGGATCGATGGGGATCAGGTGCAACGGTTCGATACGCAAGAACTTGCGAGCGGTGGCACTCCCTGGCTGGTGACCGACAAGCAGGGACAACTCTGGTTTGCCCGGGGTTTGCAGGTGGGAATCCTGCGGGAGGGGCGCTGGGAGAAGTTGCTGACGGTGGATTCAACGCCCGTGCGTCTCTTGGCGGCACGTTCAGGTGGCGTCTGGATTTTCACCGCCAAGCAGGTTTTGAAATTCCGGGAGGGAAGCCCGCCGGAAGAAATCGCGCGCCTGCCGGATCGAGTCACGGTGCGGACGATGTTGGAAGATCACACCGGAGCGTTGTGGCTGGGAACGGCGACCGAGGGTTTATTGCGTTTCCAGGATCACACACTAGAGCACGTGACCGTTTCGCATCCGGAGATTTCCGCGCTCTTGGAAGATCGCGAAGGAAACCTCTGGGTGGGCACGAGCGGCGGCGGCTTGAACCTGCTGCGGCCGCGCGCGATGGATTTGATCACCACCAAGAGCGGCTTGCCCTTTGAATCCGTGCGCTCGGTCTGCCAGGACGCCGACGGTTGGATATGGACCGCACTGCAGGACGGTTCGCTTGCGCGCCGGCGCGGCGCTCAATGGGAAACGGTGACGAGCGCGGATGGATGGACGGGCGGCAGCGCGACCTGTGTTGCGGCGGCGCGCGACGGCGGCGTCTGGATCGGCACTCACTGGCGCGGGCTTCAGCGGTGGCGCGCGGGCAAACTTCAGGAATGGGGAAAAGAAGCAGGCTTGGGCAGCCAGACCGTGCGATCGCTCCTGGCGGCCGCGAATGGCGACGTCTGGGTTGCCACGGATTCTCCCAGTCGCGTTCGGTTGTTTCGGGACGGTAAATTCTATCCGCTGAAAATGCCGGCGGGTGTGCGCTCCATCCGCGCGCTGGCCGAAGGCGTGGACGGTACAATCTGGGTGGGAACATCCGATGGACAGATTCTGCGCGTGAAAGATCGAACTCTGGTTAACGACTCCTCAGCCGAGGAAGGTCCGCCCTATTCGGTCCGTTGCCTGCACACGACGGACGACGGCAGCCTGTGGATTGGCTACGCCGGGGGGGGCGTCGGACGTTGGCGCGATGGTCATTACGCGCGCATCAGTTCGACCGACGGATTGTACGACGATTACGTTTCTCAGATTCTCTCGGATCAAGAAGGTGGAGTCTGGCTGACCGGCAATCACGGACTCTTTCAAGTGCGGTTCGAGGATCTGGTCCGCGTCGCCGAAGGGCGAAGCACTCATTTGCGTTCGATCGCTTATGGACGCAGTGAAGGTTTGCCGAGCCTGCAACCTTATTGTGAAAACAGCCCGGCTGCGTGCCGGGGCGCCGATGGCCAGTTGTGGTTCGCCACTCGCAACGGCCTGCTCACCGTGCAACCGGAGAAGATTCGAGAAAATCCGCTTTCACCTCCAGTGCTGTTGAAACAGGTGAAAGTGGACGACCGCGTCATTGCGCTGTATGGCAGCCGCTTTCCGCTGCGCGCGCCGAGCCAGTCCAATGCCGTTGATTTACGCGTGCCGGGCGTGCGCCTGCAATTGCCTCCCGGGCATGGCAAAATTGAATTTGCGTTCACCGCGTTGAGCTTCAATTCGCCCGAGAATGTTCATTTCCGTCACCGCTTGAAAGGCTTCGACACGGAGTGGGTTGAGGCCGGGACGCAACACACCGCCAAATATCCGGGGCTGGCGGCGGGCCGTTCTGAATTCGAAGTGACCGCGTGCAATGAAGCCGGCGTCTGGAGCGAGGCGGGCTTTCATCTGCCCTTCGTGGTGCAACCGTACTTCTGGCAGCGCTGGTGGTTTCAGTTGGGCTTTGTGGTCGCATTCACGGCGGGCATCGTTGGGCTGGTCCGTTATTTTTCCTTCCGTCGTTTGCGTCGGGAACTGGACCGCTTGGAGCAACAGGCGGTGCTGCACAAAGAACGCACGCGCATCGCCCGCGACATGCACGATGAAGTGGGATCAAAGCTCTCGCGCCTTTCGCTGCTCAGCGAAATGGCGAGCCAGCAACCGGACATGCCCGACGCGGCGCGGGGTGATGTTGGCGAAATTTCCGAGACCGCCCGCGACACCATCCGCTCATTTGAGGAAATCGTATGGGCGGTCAATCCGAAGAACGATTCGCTGGCCAATCTGGTCCATTATCTTTGCCGTTTTGCGGAGGATTTCTTCGAAGGCAGCAGCACGCAATGTGTCTTCGACGTGCCGGACGCCATTCCCGCCGTCGAGCTTCCCACGGAAGTGCGCCATCACGTTTTTCTCGCAGCCAAAGAAGCGTTGAACAATGTCTTGAAACATGCGCGCGCCAAACAGGTCCGGGTGCGGGCGACATTGATTGGAAGCGGCTTTGAAATTGCGATCGAAGATGACGGATCCGGCTTTGCTGACGGCGCGGTGCCGTCGCGGGTTGGTTCGGGCAATGGCCTGGAAAACATGCGCGCGCGAATGAAGAGTGCGGGTGGCGAGTTTGAATTGCAGAGCCGCGCCGGAGCTGGCACATGCGTCGTGTTTAGAGTGGGGTGCGTGCGCATGCCGGCGGGCTGATGCTGTCCGCTTTTCATCCGACTTTGTGTGGCGCCGGTTGGGATTAGGCTCGGTGGCGAGAATATGTTAAATCAAGCGCCGATCCGCATGCCAACCGAGGCGATGGTGGATTCGCCGGGTTTCCGGCGAGAGAATTTGGTTGTGATCAATGTTTCAATAGTTGAAGACGATGCGAAGCTGCGGGAGACGCTCCAGCGTTACCTGACCGCGCAGCCGGGCTTTCGCTGCGCCAGCACTTACCCGAATGCAGAAGCCGCGCTGGCGGAACTTCCGAAGGTGCAGCCTCACGTGGTGCTCATGGACATCAACCTCCCGGGCATGAGCGGCATTGATTGCGTGGCTCGGCTGCGCGCGACGATGCCGGCCTTGAAAGTCATCATGCTGACGGTGTTTGAGGAGAGCGATCAGGTTTTTAGAGCGTTGTCCGCCGGTGCATTTGGTTATCTGGTGAAGAGTATTCGTCCGGCAAAGATTCTGGAAGCAGTGCGCGAGGTGCATGGCGGCGGTTCACCGATGTCAGGCAACATTGCGCGCAAAGTGGTCCAAACTTTCCATGCGCAGGCGGCGACGAAAGTGGCCGCGCGTCCTGAGACGGATGCGCTCTCCGCCCGAGAAATGGAAGTACTCCAGGCGCTTTCCAAAGGGCACACGTACAAGCAGATTGCGGCCGATCTCGGAATCAGTCTGGGCACCGTACGCACGTATATTCAGCGCATTTACGAAAAGCTGCATGTCCACAGCCACACCGAGGCCGTCATGAAGTTTGCCGGCAAATAGACCGGTGACGCTATGTGTTTGCGTGTCGTCACTGTATCCGACATGACGTGTTTCCTAAATTTGAGACGATGCTCCATCACAATCGCACTCTCAAGGTCCGCCACGCCGACCTTCACCGATGCGAGTATTATGTTCGGCAACGGCACCCGCGCAATTGGCGGGTGCGCCGCAACTGGCGACGAGGCAAAATGGTTTGGGCGTTTGGAAAGATGAAAACGCGTTTGAAATATCTTGGTCGCGGACGGGGTTGGCTGGGTCTGCTGCCGGCGCTCATTTGTTTTTCGCAGTCGGCCGGTGCCGCAACCAATCTCAGCGTTTGGGCATTTCCGGGATCCAGCGGGCGAATGATCCGCCAGCCTGATGCGCTGGGCAATCGTGTGCTGGACTATTCGGGTGTCGGTTACAAAGGCGGCGTCGTGCCGATCCCTGTGGTGGCGGTGAAGACCAACCTCGCGCCGGTGGCGGGGAATAATGGTCCGCGGATTCAGGCGGCCATCAATTACGTTTCTTCGCTGCCGCTCGATTCCAGCGGATTTCGCGGCGCGGTGTTCTTGGCGGCGGGAACTTATCTGATTTCCAATTCAATCACGATCAGCGCCAGTGGAGTGGTTCTGCGCGGCGCGGGTGACGATTCCAACGGCACCATTCTTCGCGCGGCTGGACCGCATTCCAGCGCTGATATTTCCGGCGATCACGCCCCGCTCATCATCATCTCCGGCTCCGGGTCCGGTTCAACCAGCGGCAGCACCCGCAACATCACCAACAACTACGTTCCCGTGGGCGCGATCAGTTTCAATGTGGATAGCACCAGCGGCCTCGCCGTCGGCGGCCGGGTTCTGGTCACGCGGCCCAGTCCGGCAAATTGGATTCATGACATCGGCATGGATCTGGTTTCGCCCGCATGGACTGCCGGGAGCTTTGACGTTCCCAGTGAACGCTTCATCACGCGGATTGAAGGCAGTCGCATCACACTGGATTCACCGCTGACATGCGCATTGGAGGCGCAATACGGCGGCGGCACGATCAAGAATTATTCGTGGTCCGGACGCATCAACAATGTGGGCATCGAGGACATTCGCGGCGTCTCGGACTTTGATCCCTCAGTCACGACCAACACTGGCGCTTCGTCGTATTACTATTCCGACGAACTGCACGCTTTGGATTTCATCCAGGCCGGCGCGGTGGAGAATGCGTGGGTGCGGCGCGTGACCTCGGAATCCTTCGGCTACGCCTGCGTTCACCTGACCGGCGGTTCGCGCGCGGTGACCGTGAGCGATTGTCAGTCGCTCGATCCGGTTTCCGAAATCACGGGTTCGCGGCGCTATGCGTTTTCGCTCTCCGATGCGCGGGATTGCCTGGTGCAGAATTGTTACACTCGCAAGGACCGGCATCAGTTTGTCACGGATTCGCTCAACACCGGGCCGAATGTCTTTGTGGACGGCCTTAGCGACAGTGCCTACGCCGACGCCGGCCCGCATTTTCGCTGGGGCACCGGCGCGATCTGGGACAGCGTCACGGTGAATGGCAATCAGATCAACGTCCGCAATCGCGGCAACGCCGGCACGAGCCACGGCTGGGCGGGCGCCAACGAAGTGGTGTGGAATTCCAAGGCCGCCAGTTTCATTGTGGAAAGCCCGGCCACCGCCCGCAACTGGCTCATCGGCTGCATCGGTTCGCTCGGCGTCAATTCCCTGGCCGTCGGTCCGCATCCGGCTGGAACCTACGATTCGCGCAACACCAACGTTTTTCCGAACAGCCTCTATTACGCACAGCTTCAAGATCGCATGGCCGCGCCCAATCTTCAGACGCGCGAATACTGGCTAGGCTCGATTGATCAATTCGTCGGCGGCGGAACGACCGGAGAATTCGTGACGGTCGATTCTGCCTGGCGCAATGCGGTCCTCGCCGCCGCGGGGGCGGCCAACGTCAGCAACTTCAACGTCGTGACCAATGACCAGTGGGTGCCGTTTACCTTCAATTTCTCGCTGTCCAGCACCGATCGAATTGTTGGCGCCACGCTGGCAATGGCGATGCGTTCTTACACTGGCACCTCGACCAACCTGTCGCTCTATCTGAACGCCATCGCGAACAGCAATGATTTCTCCACTCTGGGCTGGTTGCCCATTGGCAGCGGGACCAATACCACGGCCCGGGTGGTCGATCTTGGCAATCAGCTTGAGCTGTTGACGAATGGCACGCTGAACGTGGCGGTTGCGGGAGATGTGGGAATTGATTGGGCGCAACTCGAATTGAAAGTCGCGCCGGTCCGAACCCTTTACACGAACACCATTCTGGCCGTGGCAGACGCTTATGTGAACGGCGGCGCGTCGGCCACAAACAATTACGGCGCCGCCAGCACGTTGCAGATCAAGAACTCCACCTCGCCGGACGCGCAGCGCCAGGCGTATTTGCGCTGGAACGTGGCAGGTTGCTCCGCCGGGTTGCAGCAGGCGCGCATTCGCCTCACGCCGGTGGCGGTCGGAACCAACGGCTATGAGAACGGCCTCACGCTTGCCGCCGGCAATGATTGGAGTGAAGCGGCGCTGACCTGGAACAATCAACCCGGCGGCGGCAAACGTTTTGCCACTTGGGTGCCCACGGCGGAGGTGCCCGTCGAAATCATCGTCACGCCCCAAGTGCTGACGGCCCTGGCAGCGGACGGCCAATTGTCAGTGGAATTGTTTGCCTTGAGCAATAACGGCGGTTCCGGGGTGGCGAGCTACGCTTCGCGTGAACATGTCAATGCCGCGATTCGACCGCAATTGCTGCTGATTTATTCCAATGCCGTGCCTGGGATTTCGTTGATTGGCGATCAGGCAATTCCAGCCAACTCCAGCACGGGTCCCATTCCATTTACGATTGGTGATTCGGTTTCTCCGCCCAACTTGCTCACGCTGGGCGCGATCTCATCCAATCCCGCGCTGGTACCACTCACAAACATTGCTTTCGGTGGGGCGCTGTCCAATCGCACGGTTACAGTCACACCGTTGGCCGGCCAGATCGGCAGCGCCCAGGTGACAATCGTCGTGACCAATCCCGGCGGACTGACTGCCGGCTCGCAGTTCACCGTCACTGTCACCAACGAGGTTGTCACGGCCGCTTCCGGTTCGTGGATTGCGGACGCGAGCGGCAACTGGAATGACGCGGTGAATTGGAATGGCGGCATGATTGCCAGCGGCACGAACATGACGGCAACGTTTGCGGTTCACGCCAGCGACGCTCGTTTCGTGAACAACGATTCTTCACGCATCCTGGGCAATTTGATTTTCCGCGACGCGAACCCAAACTCCGGTGGCGCGTGGTTCATCACGAATCATCCGATCACTCTGCAAGTTGCCAGCGGCACGCCCTCGATTTCCGTATCCAATGTGGACGCCACGATCAGCTCCGTTTTGAATGGCGCGCAGGGATTGACTCTGACAGGTGGCGGCACGCTGACGCTTGATGGCGCGAATCTTTACAGTGGAACCACCAGCATCTCAGCGGGTGCATTGCTGGCCGCCAACGACCTGGCGCTTGGAAGCGGCTCTGACATTACTTCGATTGGCAATGCCGCCAATGCGGCGCTCGCGCTTGGGGGCAACATCACGCTGGCTGAGCCGCTGACGGTTGCCTGCAAGGCCAGCGCGCTGGGCAATGTCCCGGCGGTCGTGAATGTGAGCGGCACCAACACGCTGGGCGGACCGATCACCCTGACCACCGGCGGCTCGTATTGGACCTTTGAAGCCGCTGGCGGGAAATTGAATGTCACCGGTGCCGTTGCCAACATCACTACGTCCAATGTTCGAACCATTTGGCTGCGCGGCGCAACCGAAGGTGAGTGGAGCAGTGCCATCGGCAACAGCGCGGCGGCCTTGGGCACGGCTCTCCGCAAAGATGATTCTGGTAAATGGACTCTTTCTGGCAACAACAGCTATACGGGCAACACCGTAATCAGCAATGGCACGCTGCTCGTTGACGGTGTCATTGCCGCCGGCGGGGCAGTTCAAGCTTTCGGTGGAAGCCTCGGCGGAAGCGGAATCATTCTGGCGCCGGTGACGATCTCGTCCGGCGCGGCGCTGGTGCCCGGCGGAAATTTGGCACCGCTGACGATTAGCAATGATCTGACGCTGAATGCCGGCAGCGTGAGCGCGCTGGCAATCAATGCACAGACGCTCGCCAGCGATTCTGTCCAGGGCATCAGCAACGTCGTTTATGCCGGCACGTTGTCGTTGACGAATGTCGCAGGCACTCTGGCAGCCGGACAAAGTTTTCACCTTTTCAGCGCCGCAACGTTTTCAGGGAATTTCAGCAGCATCTCGCCCTCAGCACCCGACGCGGAACTGGCGTGGGATTTCAATCCTGCCAACGGCACCTTGACCGTGCTGTCCACCACGATTACGCCGCCGGAGTTTACGGGCATTATGCCGGATGCCAGCGGAGGTTTTACTTTGTTGGGGACTGGCCCGGCCAATGCAGATTACCGGATTTTCGCCACGACAAATCTTTCGCTGGCGTTCAGCAACTGGACGGCAACGACCACGGGCAACTTCAGCGGTGGCGTCTTCAACTTCACCGATCTGGAGGCCACCAACCATCCGCAGCGGTTCTATCGCATCATCACGCCATGAAGAAAAACATCTACTCTGTTCTAACCGTTTCGTCTTTGCTGATCGCAATGGTTGCCATGCCTGCTTCGGCCGCAACCCCGGCTGCCAAAGCCATTCAGGTGAAGTCTGCGGCCAAACAACGCGAGACAACTCCGTTGTCATTGCCTGGCAGCGAACCGTTTGTTTTTCGGACTGTTGGCGACATTCAGTTGCGGCTGCATGTGGTGAAGCCCAAGAGTTGGGCAAAAGAAAACCAGAGACCTTGCTTGGTGAGTTTCTTTGGCGGCGGCTGGAATTCCGGCACTCCGGAGCGAAGCATCGGCTGGGCGAAATGGGCTGCCGGCCTAGGGCTGGTCGGGATCGCTCCTGACTATCGAACGCGGGATCGCCTAGGCGGCACGCCGGAGGATTGCGTTTCGGATGGAAGAGCCGCAGTTGAGTGGGTCCAGGCGCATGCGGACGAGCTCGGAATCGACCCAAAGAAAATCATCGTCTTGGGAGGTTCCGCCGGCGGCCACGTCGCAGCCTGGACGGCAATTCCATCGTTCGGGCCGCCCGGCAACAGCGATCCGGCTCCAACCGCGACGCCCGCGGCTTTGATTCTCCTCAATCCCGTCACTGATACCAAGGCTGGCGGCTACGGCGGACCCAAGCGCTTCGGCGGAAGTGCAGCGCGCGCCCTGGCTTGCTCCGTCACCGATCAGATGCCGGCCAAGATGCCGCCCACCATCGTGTTTCATGCGACTGCGGATGCGACCGTTCCCTACGCCAATTCGGTTGCGTTCCGAGAGAAGCTTTTGAAGGACGGCAATCGCTGCGAACTGGTTACGTTTGAAGGACTGGGCCATTCTTACAATTCCAGCAAGTATGGTGCAGCGGGAAAAGCCGCCGATCAGAAAACGCACGAGGACGTCGGCAGATTTCTCGCAAGCCTGGGACTGATTGAACCGCGCGAGCTTGCGCCAGTTGAGGCCGCTCCAGCGGCCAAACAGGCAAGGGTCGCAACCAAGCCTGAAAACAACTGATGAAATGGGCCTTCCAATCGATCTCTGACGTCAGGCAGCCTCGCGCGCCATCGGGCGGCATCAGCGTGGCTGCCCGGCTGATGCATTCCGTTTCCGGATGGCTTGCCACGTCTGTAATCGCGTTCTCGCTGCTTGGAGCCCACGCTCAAAGCGCGATCATGAGCGACGACTTCGAGACGGGTGGCACCGCGCTTGACGTCCTGCTCTGGCCCTACGCGAATACGGCACTGATTGATTCCGGACAGTCTTGGTTTGGGGTGAGCAATGCCTGCTTCCGCATCTCCGGCGGCGGCGTGAAGGCGCTGTCCGCCAATTGGTCCACGGAGCTGGCGGGAAAGGGGAGCACCTTCGCCTTCGATTACTACGAACCTTCCAACTCGGGCGATTCCTTGGTGGCGGGCTATGCCGCGGGAACGAGCGACATCAATACCGCGGGTGCGTTTGTCCGCGTGAGCATCGGCGGCGGGCAGATCGCCTTCAACGCCACCGATGGCACCACGCTCACCAGCAGCGATGTGGTCACCTATCCCCGCGATACGCGCCTGACCTTTAGCTTTGCGC
>JBQCEJ010000066.1:0-7604 GCA_051960355.1 Verrucomicrobiota bacterium
ACCAACCTTGACCTTGCCTTCGTGAATCTTGCCGAACGCGATACGCCCGAGGTAATCGCTGTAATCCAGGTTCGCGACGAGCAACTGGAAACCGTCGCCTGCATGCGCGCGCGGCGGCGGAATATGTTTCACAATCGCATCAAAGAGCGGCTCCATCGTGCCCGCGACGTGATCGAGTTCGACCTTCGCGTAACCCTGCTTGGCCGAGCAATAGATGAAAGGAAAATCAAGTTGTTCATCCGTGGCGTTCAGCGACATGAACAATTCAAACACCTGGTCGAGCACCTTCTTGGGATTGGCGTTGTCGCGGTCGATCTTGTTGATGACCACGATCGGCTTGGCGCCGGCTTCGAGCGCCTTGCGCAGCACGAAACGGGTTTGCGCCTGCGGACCGTCCGCGGCATCCACCACGAGCAGCACGCCGTCGATCATGTTCATGATACGCTCCACTTCACCGCCGAAATCGGCGTGTCCGGGGGTGTCCACGATATTGATGTGAAAATTCTTGTACTTGAAGGCGGCGTTCTTCGCGCGGATGGTGATGCCCTTTTCCTTTTCAAGGTCCATCGAATCCATCAGGCGCTCGACCTGGGTTTCGGCCTGGTTGGCGCGAAACGTTCCCGATTGCTTGAGCAGGCAATCGACGAGCGTGGTTTTGCCGTGGTCAACGTGTGCGATGATCGCAATATTCCGGATGTGCTGCATAATATCTTCTTCCGATTGCACCTCGTTACGGTAGTCGCGAAACCTGCTTCGCGCCATGCAGACTGAAAGCCTGACCCTGCGGGAGTGAATCGAGCCGCGCAATGTGCCTGTTTAACCGCAAAGGTCAAGCTTTGGCGCAGGCCAATCTGGGTGTGATCCAAAGGCCGGTCAGAAAACAAACTCCCTCTCTCCCGGGCGACGCGGGAGGAGAGGAGGAGTTTCAAAAATCAAAAAACGCCGAACATCGAACGCTGAACTTCGAACGCCCAATGCCTGAACCGTGACAAAACCTCGGACCTTTGTGTCCTTAGCGACCTTTGTGTGAGGTGTCTTCGAATCCTCATTGCCACCGCTGGTCTGGGATTTTCACCGCAGAGCCGCAGAGAAACTCTTCTGAACCACAGATGGACTCAGATGAACATAGATCGACGGAACCAAGGACAGGATTACAGGATATTCAGGCCCGAACCAGGTCGGCGCGTCCGCCATCCTGTTCATCCTGTCAGAAATTTTGGAAGGCATGGGGTTTAACCGCAGAGACGCAGAGGCGCAGAGAAACAGCTGGAGAGGACGCTTTTGACTCCGAACCCCTTCCCGGCACTCCGTCGCGGAGCGCGGGACTTCATCCGCATCACGGTCCGAGTTCGAGCGGCGGACTGCAAAAGCGCCGGGTTTCTTCCACATCGAGCCGCGCCGAGCAATGCTCCGCGCTCCGGATTATTCCGGTTTGTAACCCTCCGCGCTCCACTTCAACACCGTGTTTTTCGTGGATGCCGGGTTCGCCTCGGGTTTGGTCGCCCCGTTTGCATGCGCGACGAAGTTCGTAGTCACCGGCTCGTAAATACCGTCCATCAACTGCCCCACCGGATTCCCATGGAAACGCCGGCCCATGTTGTAGGGATAAACCGGCCGGCCCATCGCATCGATCGTCGTGAAGTAAGCATACGTGCCCTGCGGAAATTCCGGCGTCACACACCAGCGTCCGTTCAGTTCGTCGAGATCGAAATCGCGACCGAGCGTTTTGCCGCAGTCGCCGAGGTAGGCGTAATCTTCGAGATAATTGCCGAGCGGATACCGTTCACTCACGTTGGGTCCCGTTTCGAAGCTTTGCAGCGTCACCGGACCATTCCCCGCGCGAGCCGCCCAGGCGGGCAAGCTCTTCCGTCCGGTCACCGTGAGATCATCCGCGCCATTGCGACCGTTGCGCAGCGTGAAACCTGAAACCATCCGGCGCACACCGCTCGCGGGATTGGTCGCGTTTGAAAAGCCGTAAGGTCCGTAAAGCGGATAACCGTCCTGCATCCAACCGACAATTGGCGAATGCTTCGTCACCGCGCTGGCACTCTCACGATACGTCTTCGTCGCCGGATCGAAATCCACATGATCGCCCAGCAGATAACGCAGCGCGATGGGTTGGACGTGGTAATGATACGTGCCCCGGTTTTGCTGATGCGCCAGCGCGGCGTCGAACGTGCGCGCTTCATTCACATACGCATCGCGATTCCAGATGCGGTCCCCCTGCCCGATCCCTACGCGCGGGTCCGCGTCGCGGCCATTCTGGTTCGAAAACGAAAACGCGTCCCCCGCATCAAACATCCGCACGCCGTCCACGAACAAACCGATTTCGCCAAGATGATTAAAACCACCGTTCGTCTGAACCGTCGGATGACGAGGCATCGCAAAAACAAAATGCTGGTCCGTCGGCAGATTGGGAAACCGGCCATTCAGCCACGGCCCCATGATCTGACTGCCCAAACCGGTGCTGCGGATGTAAACCCAGTTCGACGACGATAAGACGGCCTGCACGCCGCAATACGCCGGCTGCGATTGCACGTTGCGGCCATTGCTCCAGGTCATCACGGATTGATTCGCGGCCTTGGCGGAGTCGTTCAGATAAATGCGAGCCGGTTCAGTCGAGCGCAGCGTAAACCACGACGTGAGTTGCGGATCGGCCCAGGCATTCACGGCGGCCATGCCGAACAGCAGGGAAAGAAGGGATTTCATGCGCACACCTTAGCGCGATGAACCTTAAGCCAAAGTGAAGCCGCAAATTTGATCGCCGCAGGCTTGGGACTTTTTACCTCAGAGGCGCAGAGAAACTGCTTTTGAACCACAGATGGACACAGATGAACACAGATCGGAGAAACCAAGGACAGGATTACAAGATGTTCAGCCCCAAACCTGGTTGGCGCATCTGTCATCCTGTTCATCCTGTTCATCCTGTCAGAAATTTTGGAACCGAAGGCGTGGAATTTAACCGCAGAGACGCAGAGAAACTGTTGGGCGAAACACGCGAACTGCTGCGGACTCCCTCTGTTCCGAACTCAGCCGGAGGAGAGGGGCTGGGGAGAGGAGGATTCCCACAAATCAAAAACGCCGAACGATGAACGCTGAACATCGAACGCCGAATGCCTGAACCAGTGACAAAATCCCTCGGACCTTTGCGTCCTTAGCGACCTTTCTGTGAGGTGTCTTCGAATCCTCATTACCGCCGCCCGTTGGGATTTTCACCGCAGAGACGCAGAGACGCAGACAAACTGCTTTTGAACCACAGATGGACGCAGATGAACACAGATTGGAGGAACCAAGGACAGATCACAGGACGTCCAACCCCAACCCGGTTAGCGCGTCGGTCATCCTGTTCATCCTGTATATCCTGTCAGAAATTTTGGAACCGAAGGCGTGGAATTTAAACGCAGAGATGCAGAGAAACTGTTGGGCGAAACACGCGAACTGCGGACTCCCTCTCTTCCGAGCGCAGCCGGAGGAGAGGGGCTAGGGAGAGGAGGATTCCCACAAATCAAAAACGCCGAACATTGAACGCTGAACATCGAACGCCAAACCAGTGACAAAACCCCTCGGACCTTTGCGTCCTTAGCGACCTTTGTGTGAGGTGTCTTCGAATCCTCATCGCCGCCGCCCGTTGGGATTTTCACCGCAGAGGCGCAGAGAAACTGCTTTTGAACCACAGATGGAACACAGATCGACGGAACCAAGGACAGGATTACAGGATGTTCAGCCCCGGCCTTGGTTGGCGCGTCTGTCATCCTGTTCATCCTGTATATCCTGTCCGAAATTATGGAACCGCGCTGACCCGTTTTAAGGACACGCGGAGCAATGCTCCGCGTTCCGGGACGTCAGCTTTTACAACACCCCTTCTTCCACGTCATAAACGTCGAAGAAGAATTTCACCTTGCTGGGCGGCTTGCAGAACTGGGGAATGTAAGTCGAAAAATATTCCTGAACGCCATCCGCCAGATCGCAGAGACGCAGCCCGACCATTTCGTTGTTCCAACGAATCACCGCCAGCTTGTCTTTGACGGTCGTGTTCGATCGAATCCATTCGTCCACCTGCGCGTCGGTGGCGCCGGTGCTGACGAACTCCTTGAACTTCTGCGGGTCAAGCCCGGTGAACTTCCAAAAGTAGGCGCCCAGCCCGCACGGATAGAAATTGTATTCGCCGTGAATGCCGAGCAGATCAGCGCGGGCTTTGTCGAGCATGCGGGCGCCAATCACAAATCCGCCCAAAGTTTCTCGCGGACTGCGCGGTGGGGTTTTGCGAAGATCTCGCGCCAGTGCCGTCAATTTTTCTGTGTTCATGCGTGTTCCCTGGTTTCAACGTTTCAACGACGCCATCCGGTTGCCTTCCAGCCCAAGCCAATGCCTGGCGGAAGAGGGGCGTCGTGTTACGGCCCCAATATACTCTTCCGCGCCACGCTGGCGAAAAGAAAGGAGCGCCAAATTCAGGCCTGCTTCGATGCACCGCTTCAAGGCGAATCAAAGCTTGGCTTGCGAAAAACAACCAACATCTGCACCCTACGTCCGTGCCCAAACCAAAACGTGGGGCTAAACCCAAACTGAAACGCCTTCCCGCAGAGATTCGCCGTAGGGGTCGCATCTTTCTGCGTGGCGAACTCCAGGTTATTCGAGCACTGGCAAAGGAATACGCCAGCGCTGGTCGAACAAAAATTTCGGAACGTGTCTGTGAAGCTATAGGTTGGAAACAACCGAATGGTTGGCTCAAGGATCGCGCGTGTAGAGATGTGTTACGTGCCTTGGATGCCGCGAAGTTGATTCGCTTGCCACCGCCGAAAGTGAAGCTGCATGCCCGCCTTTACGCAAAATGGAAGCCTGTGCCGCGTATTGGCCGCAGTCGCGAACCGATGATTTCAGAATTGCCGGGTGAAATTTCGCTGCGGCTGGCCAAAGGAAATACCGAAGAGAAACTTTGGAACAGGCTCGTTCAACAGCACCATTATCTCGGTCACAAGGTATCGGTCGGCCGCTGCATAAAATTTTTGATTTATGCTGGCGCCACGGTCGTGGGCGCAATCTCGCTGGCGGAGAGCTCCTGGAATGTGGAGCACAGAGACGATGCATTGCGCCATTTTGGTTGGAATCGTACGCTCGTTGCGAATAACAGCCGGTTTTTGATTCTTCCCCACGTGAAGGTGAAGTATTTAGCGTCCCGTTCTTTGAGCTTACTGGCAACCGAAGGCGTACGTGTTTGGAACAATTACTATGCTTGCGAACTGAAATGCCTCGAAACTTTCGTGGACACGCTCAGGTTCGAAGGCATAAGCTACAAAGCAGCGAACTGGATTTCCGTAGGAAAAACAAAAGGATATAGAAAGTCTGGTCAAGCGTTTCACAATAGCCAAACGCCCAAGTTCATTTTTTTATATCCACTTCAGGCGAAAAAGCGTGAAGAGTTGCGGCGATTTCACAATGAGCGCATCCGACAATCTTAAGGAACATTTGAGGGGGACAGATCTCGCTGGGACAAAAGTTCGCGTGGTTCTCGGCGAGGAAGTTCAAGCATACTGGTTTAAGAAACCCGCCGGGAACGGGGAGAAAGCCGTAACTTGGAAGGTTGTAGACAGATTTGAGCAACCGCATGCCCTTAAATTTGTGCCGAAGAGCGAGTATTATGCGCACAGCATCGATTCGGAATTATACAAGGTGCTTCAACTAGGGTCGATGTTCGCTCAAATTCGAGGATACGGAGAACCTCAGTTTGAAAAGGCCGGACTGGAGGCGATCACTACTGAAGCTTACGCGGTTGTTGTTGAATGGGTGGAAGGCCAGACCTTCAGCGAATTTTGTGCAGAGCAGGAGGATTCTCTAGACGTAGCTGGGCTTCTTACAATTGCGCGGGGGTTCTGCGAGATCATTGCGAAATTGAAGCAGCGCGAATTGTCCCACAGCGATCTCCACGGCGAAAATGTGATGATCGTAATAGAATCTTCAGGTATATCTAACGCCAAGGACCTAAGCATCAAGGTAATTGACACTGGTTCGCTCATGACAAATGCATTTCAAGCAACGCTTTTGGAAAAATGGCGCGGCGAACTAGAAACTTTGCATCGGGTCGCTGGAACCTCCCTTGAAGTCGAGGCGCTTAGAACAAAACTGGCCAAAAATATTGAGTGGTTTTCCCGCAGTGACCACGCGTGGGTAGTCCGTCACCTTTGCGAAGTAGTAAACTGCTTGCGACGAAATGAGAGCCAGCTACCCGCTACACAACGCCGATTCCTAAAGTCGATCACTCCGCTTCTCGCAAAGATGATTGATCCTGACCAATCGATGCGCCTAGAAAATCCCGCTGAAATGTTCCAAGAAATTGACATGCTTTGGAAGTCGATTGTAACCCCTCATGCGGCTCCTCTGCTTACTCCCTTCGATTTAATTTCAGCCGAGCTGATCCGTAGTAACGACCAGCTTAACAATCTGTTCAGCGACAAATGCCCTTGGTTTGAAAGTTGTGCTACAACGGATCCCGTTTACATCTATGGCCCGCGAGGCTGCGGTAAGTCGACCATCCTGAGAAAAATTTCTTTACCAGCGGTTCTCTCGGATCCTAAGGCCCGTGAGCTGTTCGCGAAATGGCCGTATCTCGGAGTCTATATCTCATGTAGTAGTGAATTACGCTCTCGGTTCTGGCTGTTCCCAAAAGACTTGTATCCAAGTATTCAGGGTGACGCCGTATTGTTCTTTATCGCGCTTCTTACGGAAGCGCTTCTTGAAGCGTTCGAGTTACTTAGAGATGGCGAGGTCGAAAGATTGCTCGGAGAAAGCGTCGGACTTACGAAAGCAACTGAACAGAGCATCGCCGAGGTGATTTGTGCTCGATTCGAGTTACCTCCGGTTCGAGCAAAGCTTGGCGGCGTTTCTTGGCTGACTTATGCGAGAAAGAAGCTCGCTATCAAAAGGAATGAGGTTTGGAAAAATATTCTCGTCAGCCCTTCAAAAACAACTCCGAATCCTGCATTGCTTTTCGATCTCTGTAAAGATTTGGAAGAGGTGTTTCCGCTTTTGAAAGAGAAGCACATTGCGTTCTTGATTGACGACTACTCAAATCAACGCATTCCCATCGAACTGCAACGAATGTTGAATCAAACCATTTCGTTCGCAAAGCAGGGCAACCCGATATTTAAAGTGTCATCCGAATACCAAGGTGTGGATTTGGAAGGAATTCAAGAGGGGCGCGAGGTAGTGGAAGTAAATTTTGGCAAAGAATACGTCGATCTCACTGAGAGTCGCCGCTCTGTTTTTTTGGAAGACGTTCTGGATATTCGCTTCCGGCGCTCCGGAAGAGACACAAGTGCCAAAGCTTTACTTGGGAAGAGTGGGATAAAGCCGGCTGTGAACATGGCGGAAGCGATTCGCAAATCACACGAAACAGGCGATCCGTTTTACTACCATGGAATTGATACAATCGCTGACATTTGCTCTGGGGATCTGGCGATGGCGCTTGACCTAGAGCCTGTACTTAACTTTTGCCGAATAGAGCGGCGAGCATGAGGGTGGCAAATGCCAGCCAATGATAAGCGGCCAGTGTTGCGGGAAGGCGTTCATAGTCCCGAGCTAAACGCCGGAAGCGTGCGGCCCAGGCAAAG
>JBQCEJ010000067.1:0-3237 GCA_051960355.1 Verrucomicrobiota bacterium
GCTACACTTACCCGGTAATCTCCTATAACTATACCCAGACGACCTACACCTATTCGCTGTATTCGACGAACACCACCTACACGACGAATTACTACGATCACATCCTTTACGGCGGGAACAAGGACAATCCTTATTATGCCACGTCGCTATCGGGAAAAACCCTCGTCCTGGGAGAAGCTTATTTGGTTTTGCCCAATGGCCTGGATATGAGTAGTAGTGGGCTCACTTTCAAAGTGACTTCGAGTTCTAAGCTCACCATTTATGCGGGTGGATCGTCCTGCAAACTTTCTGGCAATCAGGTTTTCAATGAGGCCGGCGTGGCATCGAACTTCATCCTTTACTGCGCGCCTTCAGTGACTGACTTCACCCTTAGTGGAAATGCATTCTTCAGCGGGGTTGTTTATGCTCCCAATGCCGCTCTGCAATTCAATGGTGGTGGCAGTGATACCATGGACTTTGTCGGAGCATTAGTGGTTAAATCCATCACGCTGAACGGCCATTTCAATGTGCATTACGATGAGTGTTTGTTGGGCGACTCTGCCAAGGGCATGTTCGTCATCAAGAGTTGGGATGAACTCTACTGAGCGGATTGGGCTCCTTGGCGAACTGAAGCCATTGAAACAATTGCGTTTACATCAACCGCTTTGCGCGAGACTGCAATTCATCGAGGAAAAGCTGTAATAGGGGCGTGGTCTTTCCGCGCCATAACGCTCCAATAAGCACCGAGGGAAATCCTGGCAACGCAAGCGATCGCACGTTGCCGGGAAGTTCCTTTTTCGGAATCGCAACCGAAACGCCGATTCCGAGCCCGCTTGCCACGTAGGTTTCGATCAGATCCACCGAACTGGCTTCGATGCTGGGAAACCAATCCACTTCAAGCTCACCCAGTTTCTGCTGGAAGATTTTGCACATCAGTTCGCCCTGCGGCAGACAGATCAATGGCGCTTTGATCCGATCCCGTTTCCAGAGTTGTTCCGAGGATTGGATGTCCGAACTTTTTTCGACCAACAGCACCAGCGGCAGTTCGAGCAGAATGAGCGAGTGAAGCCCGGGCGTGTTCTTGCGGTCCAAAAGCGTGATTGCGAGGTCGATTTCATCCTTCAACAGCAACGTTTCCAGCGCGGCCGGATAACCGTCGCGCAGGGAAATGCTCATGCCCGGAAATTTTTGCTTCACAGTCTGAATCAATGCCGGGACGTGATCGCGGAGGATAATCGTCGAGGCGCCGATGCGAATCTGGCGCGCCTGTCCCCCTTGGAGTTCAGTCGCGATTCTATCGAGGTTGGAGAAAAAGGGCTGGATGAACTGAAACAGTTTTTCGCCTTCGACAGTCAATGCGAACGGGCGGCGATGAAACAAAATCACGCCAAGGAACTCCTCCAGTTGCGCCACCTGGCCGCTCACTGCCGGTTGCTGGATGCCGTAGGGAATGTTGCGCACGGCTTCCATGATGCCGCCAAACTTTGCGACGTAATAAAAGAGTTCGAGGTGATGAATGTTCACAGCCCCTTATCTAGCATTTTGCTCCGGGCAGGCAAGCGGCGTCGCGTCCAGAAACCAAAGCCTATTTCGGGGAAAGTGTGTTCGTAGCCGAGATGGCCTGAGCGGGGTCCAGCCGGCGCGATTGGGCATAATGAAAGAGGGCGGCGGACGTGTTCCCTTGCTTGGAGTAAAAGACGCCCAGATTGTCTCGGTATTTTTCCAGTTGCTGCCGGGTGAGGCAGGAACACGCAAGGACGGCGTATATCCTGAATGAACCGACGGCGGCCCTATTTGTTGAATTTCGACGGTCATTCTGAAGGGCGGTCACGCCGGGATTCTGGAATAAAGGCTTCCGTTTCCAAGATTTTTGTAGCAGTCGCTCTCGAACGAAATCCGTTCATTGAACCAATTGATGTTGGCCGTATTTTTATCGATTCACGCGGGAAGCGCAGGGCGAGCTAGCCTTCCTGTGTCACTCAAAAGATTATGAAATTGCCCGAACTCAATTTGCTCGCCGCCTGGATTGGAATTCTCCTGGGGTTTGTGTCGGGTTGTGCTTTGGGCTTGTGTTTCCATCGCGAGAACTGGCTTGGCGGTTACGGCGCTTTCAAGCGGCGGCTCTATCGGTTGGGACACATCTCCTTTTTTGGATTGGGCGTGGTGAACCTGCTGTTTTATTTCACGGTGCAGTCGTTCGCGCCAAATCCTTTCATCGTCGCGGCGGGTTGGACTTTCATTCTGGGCGCAATCTCGATGCCGATCTGTTGCCTTCTGATGGCGCATTTCCCGCGCGCTCGGCTGCTGTTCGCGGTGCCTGTGCTGAATCTCATAACCGGTGGTCTGCTGACGGTGTTGCAACTCATAAAATGAATTGGCCAAGGAGAAACGAACTATGAAACGAATCGGATTTATCGCGATGAGCGGTGTGCGCGCGCACAACCCAGAACTCACCAAGCTCGGTCTCACACTGCCAGGCTTTGTGAATCGCAACAAACTCATCGCCTCGCTTCCCAGCCTCGGTCTGCTAACGCTTGCGGGTTTGACGCCGCAGCGATTTGATGTCGAATACCATGAGATTGCCGATCTCAAGATGCTGGACTCGTTGCCGGTTCATTTCGATCTCGTCGCACTGAGCACCTTCACAGCGCAACTCAAGGAAGCTTACGCAGTCGCGGATTTTTATCGTGCCAAAGGCATTCCTGTCGTGATGGGTGGCATCACGGTCAGTTCATTGCCGCGAGAAACCAAGGAGCATTGCGCCAGCGTCGTCATTGGGGAAGGGGAACCGCTCTGGCCGGAGGTGTTGCGCGATTTCGAGAACGGCGAACTCAAACCGTTTTATCAGCGCACGCCTCCGGGCCAGTTCGATCTCGCTGACGCGCCGATGCCCCGCTTCGATCTCTTGAATCCCGACAAATACAACCGGTTGACCGTGCAAACCAGCCGGGGCTGTCCACATCGTTGCGAATTTTGCGCCAGCTCGATTCTGTTGACGCCTCAATACAAGGTGAAGCCGGTCGAAAAAGTCATCGCGGAAATCCAGGAGATCAAAAAAATCTGGCCGCGTCCGTTCATCGAGTTCGCCGACGACAACAGTTTCGTTTACCGGGAGCACTATAAAAGGCTCCTGCGCGAACTGGCCAAAGAGCAGGTGCGTTGGTTCACCGAAGCGGACATTCGCGTGGCTGAAGACGACGAGTTGCTGGGCCGGATGCGTGATTCCGGCTGCCAGCAGGTGTTGGTCGGTTTGGAAAG
>JBQCEJ010000068.1:0-8342 GCA_051960355.1 Verrucomicrobiota bacterium
GCGTGTTCTGTTTGGTCTGGATGTAGAGACCGTACTTTTCATCCTGGATGTAAAGCGCATTGCCAAGCTGCTGATAAGTGACCGTGCCTTCGATCTTAACCCGGTGACCGTAACTCCCCTGTGGAGTGAACTGGAGCATGCTGCCGATGTTCTGCGTGGGTACGTCGAACGGATCGCTGGCGGCCAGCTTTTCCACAGTCAAATCGGCCAATCTCGGAACCATCAGGCGAATGGCGAACAACTGCCGCTGACGATTGAAAACCGTCGAGCAAACACCGCGCACGCGGACGGTGCTGTCCACAAGATCATCCGTCTTCCAGACCGGCAACCGTTTGACGTAAACCGTCACCCGCCCGCCGCCCGTCGCCAGCTCGATTCGATAATGCTGCGAGGCCTCTTCAAACTGAATGGAGCGGACAATGCCGACCACCTCGACGAACTGGCTGTCTTCCTTGCCGCTGGCCAACTGATCAAACGTGACCGGTTTGGCGGCCGGCAATTTTTCCTCGTCGAGAATTCGCACATGCTCGGGCACGACGATCGGCGCGTATTCTCCCGGGCTGGCAAATCCTTCCACTTCGACCAACTGCCCGGGAAGGAGCGGCGGCGTGTTCGTGGATTCTCCGAGGTAAATGCCCGCGGTTTCGTCCTGGATGAACCGGGAAAAAAGCGTTTCGTCGAAAAAGGTGACAACGCCGCGCAGCCGGACGGGCTCGTGCCGATTGGCTTGTTCGACGGTCATGCCGCGCACTGCGGCCGCGGTCTGGATTTCTTGACCGCGCAGAGCGACGCTCCCACTCAGGCATGCCCAGGTTAAAGCCAGACTCACGTACACGGATCGGCCAAGCTGCGGCAAGCGGGCCGTGGTCGCACACCATTTTCGGAAATGCTTCACACTCTTTAGTGAACGGAGAAGGCTCACAGTTGAACGGTTTTTTTGAGGACTTGCGCTCGATGCCGCGCCAGGCGTCGATGCAGAACCGCAATCCAGATCAACGCGGCCAAAAGGATCACGCCCAAACTCCCGACAGTGCGCACGATTCCCCATCGCACCCATTGCGGCGGAGTTTTCAGCACCACGATATCCTGCGGCGAACGGAGCAGCAGGCGAAAGGATTTGGCGCGCCAGCCACCACCTGCGCGCCAGCCGCTGCCGCGCTCAATGAGGCAAATTCCCGTCACCGCCACATCGCTGCCGTTCTGCAACCCGGCAAGCCCCGACTGACTCGCTTCCGGCGCCAGATAGGCGTGAAAGATGAAACCGGCGGTGTCCAGCACGAGAAACTGTTCACGTCCGCGCTGCGTGCGTTCCAGTAAACGAGCATGGATTCGCACCAACTGACAATCGTGCTTTCCAGTCAACGCGTCATCCAGATCCACCGCCGCAGGTTCCGGCAATTCGCCGTCGCCCACTTTGCGATAAACCGCATCCTGCAACACCGGCGTGTATTCGCCCTTGGCTGGAAACCCGAGTACTTCCACCCGATCACCCGGCGAAACCGGCGTGCGTTGGCGCGTCTGGCAATAAAGTCCTTCGCTCGCATCCTGGATGAAGATGGCAATGCCGGATTCGTGATAGGTCACCGTGCCGCTCAACTTGACGCGATGGCCGAAAGTCCCCTGCGGCGTGAATTGCAGCAGGCTGCTGATGCTCTGAACCGGAATGTCAAACGGGTTGCTGGGAGCCGGTTTTTCAATCACCAGATCCGTTGGCCGCGGCACGAGCAATCGAAACCCGAATAGCTGCCGCTGCAGATTGAACAGCGTGGAACAAACGCCGCGCGCGCGAACGGTGCAATCGACAATATCCTCAGCCTGCGCGACCGGCAGTTGCCGCACATGCACCGTGAACCGTTCGCCGCCGGTGACGAGATCGATCAGATAGTGCTGGCTCTCCATTTCAAACCGGACGGAGCGAACAATGCCGCGGACTTCCACGAACTGGCTGTCCTCGTGACCGCTGACAAGTTCTTCGATGGAAACGGGTTTGGCGGGAGGGAGTTTACCTTCTCCCACAATCTTCACGGAACGCGGCTCAACGATCGGAGCGTATTCGCCCGGGCTCGTCACGCCTTCCACTTCGACGATTTGGCCCGGCGTCAGCGCGGGCATGTTGGTGACGTAGGCCAGATAAATGCCTTCCGTGTCGTCCTGAATAAATCGGGAGTAAAGGTTTTCGTCGTAGAAAGTAACGACGCCTCTCAGCTTCACCCGCAAGCGCTGGGCGGCCTGCTCAGGCGTCAGACTGCGCACCTGCGCCGCTGTCCGCAATTCGCCTTCGGACGTGCTTTCCGCCGCGACAACGGCGCGCGCCATCAGAAAGCAAAACACCCCAAGAAACAGCAGGAACACTGAGGGCGCGACCGCTTTCCGCGAAGATGTGATTTGCTTCTGGCGCGGTGTCATGGGAGCGAGCGGGGATTTGTCGCCCAAGCCGTTACTCCGGCGAAAAGGTCCGGGCGGCGTGGAAAAACCGACTCGGGACCACTGGTGAAACATTGCTTGTCCACGTTGCGTTTGATGTTCCTGATGCCCAGGAGCAGAACTCGGAAGCTTGCATCGCCGCGATCGGCGGTGTTGGAGTTCGCTCGGGATCAAAGAACAACTACGCGATAGAACCGCATGTTTGCGCCCAGAGGGTCAAGCACGGACTTTGTGAGACCGTCTCCGACGACGGCCGCCAGAAGCAACCAGCTGGGAGCGGAGAGATCATTTTTGTAGAGCACCTGATAATTCAAACCCGCATAGGTGGAGAACGAAATGTGCACGTCACCACCGCTTCGCGCGGCGGCGGCGGCGACCGGTCTTCTGGTGGGCACGAGCATGAAATAGTTCGGATCCGTGCCGCCGGTGGCCGTGACACGCAGCGTGGTCACGCCAGCCAGGCTCACCACGACAGGCGAACCATTCGTGTCGCGCAGCGGAATGAAATCAAACGTCTGCCAGCCGTTTCCGACAAATCCGAAGGTTCCCAATCGCACAGTTGTTTGTGAACTCGTGCCCTGCCCCGCCGAAACTCGATCGAGATACAATGCAGTCGCACCCGCGCCACCGGCCAGGCGACCGTAAACGTAATAATCACCTTGAGGAAAATCACGGGTGTAGTTGAGCCATTCACCAGGGTAGAAATATCCAACCTTGTAATCCTTCGCGTTAACATCGCCAGCATTGATCGCATTCAGATATTTCTGCCGCGTAAAATCCGTCGGCAACAACGTGGCCACCGTGTCCGACGCCCGATAAAGATGGTCGCCGTCCATGCTGGTTTCGTTCTTGTCGATGTTCTGCTGCCCCACACGGCCGAAGTAGCTGTTCGTTTTTGCGGTGCTGCTGGGAACGGGATTCGCGATGAACTGGCCGCCGCTGTAATCAAAGTCTTCCGCTTCCCAGACAACATTGTTTTCGCTGAAGGTATTGAACTGCCACGCATTGGAAGTGGACAAACCGTTGACGTCGGTGACGATGATCGCGGCAGAGTAAAGGACGTTGCTGGCCAACCCCGAAAAGCTGACGTTCCAATTGGTCGCCGAACCGGTCAGGGTCAACAGCGGGGAAACATCCACACCATTCAACTCGACTCGGACGGCATTGGCCGCAATACCGGCGCAGGGCGAAGTCGCCTGAAAACTGAGCTTGTTGGTCGGATCCACAGAAGGCGCGCTGCCATCGGGCGAAAGATTTTCCACCGCGGGCGGCACGGCTCCGGCGCTTTGAAACAAGTTAAGATCGTCAAAGCGGACAGAACCGCCGGCATTGGCAAGTTGCCGAAAAACGATCTGCTGGCGGACGAATGCCGTGCCGGAGGGCGCAATAAGATTTGAAGTTGTTCCGATCAGCGCGCCATTGGCGGGATTCACCTGATTGGTCACCGGAAGATTCAACCAGACGCCGGCGGGACTGTTGGCATCCATCAACGGCGTGCGATACAGCTCCAGAATGTTGGCCGCGGCATCGCGAAAGGAGACTTCCACCCACGCAGTATTGGCGCCGGCGATTTTGTCACTGGAAGGTGTCAGCAACCAGGCATCGGCCCGATAGCTATTGCCGCTGGAACAGGCGACATCCTGAAACGCTCCGGAATAATTTTCAGCGCCGGTGAACTGGCCGAACACTTTGAAGCTGTTCGCGCCGCTGTGCGCCAGTGCGGTTTCCAACGAAGTGTTCCCGCCGTACGTGCTCCAATTTCCAAGTCCACCGTTGTCGAAGCCGGGATTCGTCAACACGTTCGCGCCACAGCCGCCAATCGCACTGCGTGTGTAAACGCGAACGTAGTCCACAGTCATGCGTTGTGGGAATACGGTCGTTCCATCCGGGTAGCCGGGCCAGGTTCCGCCGACGGCAAGATTCAACAGGAGAAACTGGGGTTGAGTGAAAACCCATTGGGTTCCGCTCGGCAGACTCGACGGCGTCACGGTGAAGTACAGTTGATTATCCATGTACCAGCGAATCCGGTTGGTTTCCCATTCAACGGCGTAGATGTGAAAATCATCCGCATACGCGCCTCCACCGGGCAACGTGCAGGGACCGCCAATACTGTTGCCGGCCGAATAGCCGGGACCGTGGATGGTTCCATGCACGATGTTCGGCTCGCGACCGATGTTTTCCATGATATCGATTTCGCCGCACGTGGGCCAATTGACCGAGCCGATGTTGCTGCCGAGCATCCAAAATGCAGGCCAGATTCCCTGGCCGCGCGGAATTTTGATCCGCGCTTCAAACCGGCCATACGCCCAGGACCACTTGTCCCGGGTCAGAATGCGGCCGGAGGTATAATCCTTGCCTTGATAATTTTCCGCCCGCGCTTCGATGACGAGCTGTCCGCCTTCGATGCGGACGTTGTTGGTGCGCGCCGTGTAGTATTCCAACTCGCTGTTGCCCCAGCCGTTGCCGCCGATGTCATAGCCCCATTTGGCGGGGTCGGGCGCCGTGCCGTCGGCCTGCGTGAATTCATCCGACCAGACCAGCGACCAGCCCGGAAGGTTTTGGGCCGAAGCATTGCGCAGCAACAACACGCCTGTGAGCAACAACGCGGCGAGCCGCACTGCCGAGAATGGATTCATTAGGTTGGTTGTGATAGGGAAGTTCCTTTCTTGTCTGGCTCACAGTGAGTTGAGCGCAAAAACGTCGTCTTTGTTGGCGCGCAGGTCGGACCATTTCCAATTCTCGACGTGACCGTCACAGAAGGAAAACGCGGCGAGACCGGCATGGCGCGCGGCGGGTTGTTTGTAGGCGGATGCGGTGGTCCAGCCAGCCGTCGGCGAGGGCTGTTTGGTGGCGATTTCGGTGGTGTAGGCCGCGGGCAGTTTGTCGATCGTCTGTCCGGTTCGGGGCACGCCGACATCACCGATCAGCCAGATCTGGCTGGACCGTTTGATCTGCGTTGTTTTGCGGCTTCCCAGCGGATTATTCGATCCGTCTTTGCCATAGCGGATGACTCCCTCGGGATAGGAATTGCCTTCCAATGGGCCGTAACCTTCGCAAGGCGAGTTGTAATAAGCGGTCAATCCGGGGAGGATATCCTGGTCGTTCACGGCAGTGCACCGCCAGACGTTATTGGAAACCGAACTGCTGGTGAGGTACTTGCCCGAGTCGAGTATTTTGAACCACCAGTTGGGCGTGTGGTTCGGAAAATTCTCGGGGTTCATCGGGGGCAGGTATTCCTGAAAATCATTCGCATACATGAACATCGCCAGGGCGATCTGCTTGTTGTTGCTCGTGCAACGAATGGCCTTGGCTTTGTCCTTGGCCCGGCTCAAAGCAGGTAAAAGCATCGCCGCCAGAATGGCGATGATGGCAATGACAACCAGCAGTTCAATCAGCGTGAAACCTGTCGTGCAGCGGCCCGGGCCGGATTTCCAGCCGCTCCAGTTTCGCTCGGAAGTTTCAGTTTTGATTCGCATAGCGGCGGCTCGGCAGCAACAGTATCATTTCAGAACTCACCCCAAGGCGCGACTCAAATATGACACCTGGCGGCGGCTACCTGGCAGTGCTTCGCTCCTGCAACCAGGGCAAATCGCCGGAGTTCGGGTCTTTGCTGACATCGGTCACGGTGGCTTTCAGCAGATTGTTGTCGCGCCATTTTTTGATTTCGCAGTGGCCATCAGCAAACGACAAGCCGCCAGCGCCATTGTGATAACTGGCCGGAATATCGACCCAGTTTCCCGCAATGTTGGGGTCGCATACGAACCAGCCGTCGTTGATGCTATTGGGGTTCTCGTCGATCATCACCCAGCACTGGGAAGGGCCGGGCGAAGTGATGTCGCTCTGCTTTTTGAATTCCCGCAGCGCATTGGCGCCGCTGTAACCCTTGACCGTGTTCCAGCTCTGGATCGGATTCATCCAGGCGTTCATGGACATGCTGCGAATCGTATTCTGGCCGGCAATCGCTTTCTGGTCTGCCGGGCATTTGTAAACGCCCACAGAATTGACGTAGGAATAGAGGAGACCGCCTTGGATCAAGAGCGAATTGGTGGCGGCCGGCAAGCTCGACATCGTGCCGAGCACCCACTGCGACTTGCTGCCGCCCGGCTGGCCCGCCGGATCGTTCGGCGACGTCACCAGCGAGGCAATTCCCCCGGTGCGCACGATCTTATCCTCGTTGTCGCCTGAATACATGGTCCAACCCAATGCCAGCTGCTTGAGATTATTGACGCAACTGATGCCCTGCGCCTTGGCTTTGGCCTTGCTGAGGGCCGGCAACAACATGGCGGCCAAAATGGCAATGATCGCGATCACGACCAGCAGTTCGATCAGAGTGAAGCCTGGCTTCGCAACGTCTTTGCCGTTGGTTGAACTGCAGGCCGAGGTTCGTTTCGTCATTTTCAAATTCATACTTTTTCCTTAATCCAGCGTCCGAAGGCCGGTTGCCGCCGGCCTTCGGAACGCACCCCAATTTTCGCTCACTTGGTCAATACGCTGTAGAATCGCTGGTCAACACCAGCAGGGAATGAAGCTGTCTTCGTCGTTCCATCACCCGCCACCACTCCGCCGACCGGCGTCCAGGACGCATCGGTCAGATTGTTTTTGTAAACCACTTGGTAATCCGTGGCGCCTTGCGAGAGCCAGGAGAGTTCGATGTTGGCGCCGTTGATCGTGCTGGTCACCGTCACCGGGATTTTCTTCATCAGGTGCATCACATCCACATACACACTGCCACTGCCCGCTCCTTCCGCGTGCAAGGTGACTTGATAACGCACATGATCCGTTCCCGCAGGAGCGACCAGGTAATTGGAATTCGTGGTGGAGGTCTGCGCGTAGCCCGCCGCCACACCGTTGGTGGCATAGAGTTTCAGCCACGCGTCCTGCATGGAGGCGGAATTGGTGATGAAAATCGAATTGTAGATGGCAATCGGCGCGTCATTTCCATGGCGAAATTGCACTTCCAAGTAGGCTTGATTCAGCGGCGCGGTCAAGGCATCGAAACTCGATTGAAAGATCGAACAGTCGCCAGTGAAGATGTCGCCCGGGGCGGCGGACACATCCTGGTAAATCCCGTTGTAAGCGCCCGCATTGAAGATTTGGACCACGTTCGTCCCTTCCACCGGAGCGGCCCACGGAAAATCGCCCGAGCTCAACAGGGCCGAGCCCGTGAAATTCACCCAAGGATCAGGCACCACTCCGTAGGTCAGGTAATCTTCCTCAAAACTGGGGTTGTCGAGGCAATTGGCATACTGCGCCGCTGTCAATACGCGCAACCGCGCCGCCGGAGGCGTCAGGGAGCCAGCGGTGTCGGTCACCGTCACCGTATAAGTGGTGTCGTCTGCCGCCTGCGCATTGGAGATCGTCAAGGTGGCGCTGGTCGCCCCCGCGATTTTGCCCGGCGCATTCACCAGGTTGGTGCCGTAACGCTTCCATTGATAGCTCAAGGGCGTTCCACCCGTGGCAAGCACCGAGAAGCTGGCCGTTCCCCCGACGAGGACCCGCTGACCGCTCGGCGCGCCGGTGATGGAGGGATCCTCGTTGTCAACAATGATGCTGGCCGCCTGCTGGGCCGCCGCGGAATCAGGGGCGGCATTCGGGCCGTAAGTGATAAAGCCATACTGCGCGATGTTCCCGGCGCCGATCGTTCGATTTACACTGAACGCCTCGCCGCCCACTATCGGAACACGGGTCAATCCGATGTAGGCATAACCTGGCGCAAATTCCTTGATCACCGCGTCGCAGGTCCACCCCGCGGGCAGGGAATTCGACTCCACGGTTCCAACAAAAGTGACGTCCTGGCCTCCGAGCGTGGTGCCGGCATCCACGTAGAAATTGGCTTCCAAATGCTTGTTCCCGGTGCCGTCCGGCAAGCTCCAGTAGGGATCGGCTGGGTTATAGGTGTTGGTGTTCACCCGAAGAAG
>JBQCEJ010000069.1:0-4379 GCA_051960355.1 Verrucomicrobiota bacterium
TCGCGGTTATCTGGCGGAAATGGCCACGGGCGAAGGCAAGACGCTGACGGCCGGGCTCGCCGCCGTGCTGGCAGGTTGGACTCAGCGCCCATGCCACATCGTGACCGTGAACGATTACCTCGTCCAACGCGATGCCGAGCGATTGGCGCCGCTTTACCATTTTTGTGGAATTCGCGTGGGCCACGTTGCCGCTGGAATGGATCAGCCGGAACGGTTGAAAAATCACGGTTGCGACGTGACGTATATCACCAGCAAGGAATTGCTCGCGGACTTTTTGCGAGACCGGCTGGCCTTGGGAAAATTGGAGAATCCCAGCCGCCGTTTGATCCAGCGGATGCTCAGGCCGCACTTGAAGGCGGGCGACGGCCTAGTTCTCAGGGGATTGCATACCGCCATTGTGGACGAGGCGGACAGCGTTTTGATCGATGAAGCCGTTACCCCGTTGATTATTTCCGCTCCGCACAAAAACGAATCGCTCCGGCAAGCGAGCCAGCTGGCGGTGGAACTCGTTGCGGCGCTCACGCCAGAAACCGATTATCGCGCCATCGCGCGTTACAAGGAAATCGAGCTGACGGACGCCGGAAGGCAAAAGCTGCTCGCGCAAGCCAACCATCTTCCCGGGCTATGGCAAGGTCCGGATCGCCGTTTGGAATTGGTCGTGCAGGCGCTGGTCGCCCGTGAATTTTTCAAGCGCGACCAGCAGTACATTGTGGAAGGCGACAAGCTGGTCATTGTCGATGAATTCACGGGCCGCCCGATGCCGCAGCGCACCTGGCGCGAGGGAATGCATCAGGCAATTGAAGCGAAAGAAGGACTGCCTATTTCCGATCCGACCGAGACGGTGGCGCGGTTGAGCTTTCAGCGATTTTTCCGCTCGTTCCATATACTTTCCGGCATGACTGGCACGGCGCGAGAAGCCGCGGGTGAATTCTGGCAGGTTTACAATCTCCCGGTGGTTTCCATTCCGCCGAACCGTCCTTGCATCCGCGAGCAGTGGCCGGATCGCGTGTTTTTGGATGAGGAAAGCAAATGGCAGGTGGTCGTGACTGAAATTGAGCGGATGCATGCCACGCGACGGCCGCTCCTGGTCGGAACGCGAAACGTGCTGGCCAGCGAACGGCTTTGGTTCGCCCTGAGAGAAAAGGGGTTGGAGGCAAAAATCCTCAACGCCACGCGGCTCAAGGAAGAAGCGGAGATCGTGGCGTTGGCCGGCGAACCGGGTCGAATCACGATTGCCACCAACATGGCTGGACGCGGCACAGACATCAAACCGGGCCATGGCGTGGTCCAATTGGGCGGGTTGCACGTGATCGCCACCGAGCGGCACGAATCTGCGCGGGTGGACCGGCAATTGTTCGGCCGCAGCGGTCGTCAGGGCGACCCCGGCAGCGCGCAGGCGTTCGTTAGTGCGGAAGACGAACTGATTCGGCGGCATCTGCCAAAGCCGGCGCGTCAGGTTCTGGAAGCGGCTTTGAAACGGCGCTTGAAGGCCAGGCAGCGACTGGCATTGGCCGCGTTCCGAATGGCACAAAACCGGGCGCAGACGATGGCGTTTCGACAGCGCCGAGCCGTGCTCAAATCCGACGTTTGGCTCGATGAAGCGCTCTCGTTTGCGGGCGGCGACAGCTGGTAAAGGACGGGAAAATTTGAGATAGGAAGAGCGGCTTTTAGGGGCGGTTTTCAGCGGTCATCGAGTTCAGTATCTTTGCGTATTTGCCACAATGCGATTGACTTGGCGCGTCGAAAGAAGCAAAAAGGCGAGCATCAACCTTTGTCCGTCCCTGGGCTAACCAGCAGGACTGATATTTTGTTTGGACCACTCCCATACAAAACGGTCGCAGCAGTTGTTCGAGCTCGAAATGCTCGAACCGCGCATTCTTTTATCCGCTGACGCGCTCGTCGCGGTGGCGCATTTGGGGGACGGTTCGCATTCCCGGCACAGTTCTCAAGCAACCGGATTTGCCGTCGCGCACGAGGAAATCAGCGCCGCCCAAACTGCCGTTCACCAGACTTCTGCCTACAACCCCGCCGATCAGGTCGCGAACATTTTTGAAGGCATTTCTGGCGAAGCGATTTCTCCCGTTGCCTCGTCCTCGGTTGAGATTTAGCCGACGCGGAAGCCGTCCCATCTTCGACCAATTCCACTCCGATTTCGCCCGCTCCGGAAGCTCAAAATTCAGCGGCGCCGGTGGTGGTTGAAGAAGCCAAATCGGTGGTCACGGCCCAGGCAAAAACGGCGTCCAGCACCTCGACTCAAACGCTGGAAAAGGCGACCGCTTCGGAGGGCCAAACGACCTCTTCAACTGCGGTCGATCCCGATTCGGGAAGTGTTTTGACGGAACAGTTAACGACGACTCTGAAAGCGGCCAATGCACCGCCAGTGACGGACGCAGTGGTGGCTGAAACGGCTGCAACTGCAACGCAAACCTCGAATTCAGAGTCGGTTACAACTTCTTCCGCTGCTGCTCCCGCAGCTGGCGGTTCTTCTTTGCCTGGGCTTACCTCGGGTCTTCCGCAGTATATTCAGAACGAATTGGCCGCGCACACTGCTAGTTTCACGGCTGATAAAACCATCGGTTCCATCACTCTTAGCGACTTCCTTCAGTTGGATGGTGTGACCCTGCATTTCAATGCCACGCTGACCACGACCAACAACGTTTCGACCTGGAGCGGCACGGTCACCATCTCCGCCACTTCCGCGATTCTTTTCCCTGGCAAAACTTTCACCGGCACGATCTCGAATCCGGTGGTGGATTCTTTCACGCTCGGGGCGGCGGCGACGTCCGTGACCTTGAGTCAAAATCCGCTCAACAATTCGGCGGTTGGAGTTCGGGTCAATAATGTGGATTTGGCAGACGGCGCTTTCACGGTGGCGACGGCCAGCGGTTCGACGACAGTGACCTTCCCGAGTTCGCAGCCCCAAGACACCGCCATCGAAGTGAGCTACCTGGCGCAGAATGCCTTGACCGGGACTTACACGATCGGCGGCTCGTATGCGCTTCAGGCCAAGAGTCTGGTTTTGAACATGGGTGAAGCGTTGGTCGTGGGCGCCACTTCGGTCAACTTCACCTACAACTCCGCTGGAACCGAAACTCAACAACTGGTCGCGGTCTCCGGCGCAACGGTAACCTCGCCGCAGTTCAGCGGCTTTGGCTCGATCGCGTTGAGCAATTTCAAACTGCGGGCGGACGGCTTCAGCTTCGACAGCTTCACCCTGAGCTCCACGGCTTCGCCGGGAATCGGCAATCTGCTGACGGCCAGTTCCATCACCTTGAACGCTTCCAACGTTGACGTGTCGTTCGGGACTTCGACGACCAGCGCTTCTTTCAGCGGAACGGTGACGGCGACCATTTCGGGTCTGCAACTGTTTCCGGTGGGCGGCTTTGTTCAATTTCAGGCCACTGCGGTGACCGGCAGTTACGGTTTTGGTGGTTTTGATGGAACGAGCGCTTCCGGCAAGTTGAGCCTGGCGATCACCGGATTTCAATTGAGCATGGGCGAGGCGTTCAAGATCGTGGCGACCGGCACGGTCACGGTGACGCCGGGACAAACCCAGATCGCGACCATCGCCGCAGCGACGCTCTCCTCGCCGCAGTTCAGCCAGCTCGGATCGGTCAGCTTGACCAACTTAGTCCTGTCGCAGACTGGTTTCAGTCTGGCGGACGTGAGCATGACAACCGGCGGTTCGCCGGCGGCGATGGGAGATTTCCTGACCTTCGACAGTCTCTCGGTTTCCTTCAAGGATTTCGTTTTCACCTACGGTTCGGAAGTCAAAGTGGACGGCACGGTGCAAGTGACGCCGACCAACGTGATCCTGTTTCCAGGCATCAGCTTCCTGAACCTGCATCTCGGAGATTTGACCGGCACTTATAACTTCGGCGGTTCCGCGCTGTTGAGCATCGGCATTCCGAACCTGGACATTGTGATTGGTCAGGCGCTGACGATTCATCTCGGCCATGTGACCATTCAGCCGAGTCAAAGCGTCATGCTGCACGTCACCGACGCTACAGTGACCTCGAACCTGTTCTCCGGTTTGGAAACGTTTAAGTTGGGCGATTTCGATTTGACCCAAACCGGGTTCACTCTCGGCAGCTTTACGTTGAATGCGTTGACGGGCGTGACGGTGTCGTTGGGCGGCTTTTTGGAATTTGGCAGCGTGAGCGTGGTGGTCAGCAATTTGACGGTGGACAAAACGGCCACTCCGAAAATTTCTGGAACGATCACAACGACGATCGGGAACATGACGCTCTTTCCCGGCAGTTCCCTGATCACGTCCAGTTTTGGAACTGTTACGGCCAGTTACGATTTCAGCGGCAGCAATTCGGTGGGCCGGTTGACGTTCACGACGGAAAGCTTCTCGCTGTCCATCGGCAGTCAGC
>JBQCEJ010000070.1:0-4468 GCA_051960355.1 Verrucomicrobiota bacterium
CTTTGCCTGGGCCGCACGCTTCCGGCGTTTAGCTCGGGACTATGAACGCCTTCCCGCAACACTGGCCGCTTATCATTGGCTGGCATTTGCCACCCTCATGCTCGCCGCTCTATTCGGCAAAAGTTAAGTACAGGCTCTAGGAAAATCCATCCGGGAAGAACAACCACCGGCCAACTCATGCTGCGCTCTGTCGGAATTCCTCACCACCTTATCCCCTTATGAAAGAATACATCCTACAGGGCAAGACGCCGCCCGATAAAAGCACATTTTTCAGCGGACTTGTCTTCGGGTTCGATGTTGGGACCGGCTCGATTGGGTATGCCGTGCGTAAAGGCGCGGAATTCAAAGATGTCGGCGTGCTGATTTGCGACAGCGAAGGCAGCGAGTTGAGCGATCGGCGCAACTTGCGCCGCCAACGCCGCACACTCCGCAGCCGTAAATATCGTCGCCAGTGGTTTGCAAAGGAGTTGATTAAACTTGGCTTGCCAAAGCCGGAGCAACCGCCGAACGATCCCATTTCACTCCGGCTTCGCGCGATAAATGGTGAACCGTTGAAGCCCGAAGAACTCCATGCCGCATTGGCGCATCTTTTTAAACGGCGCGGATATGGCAAAGTTCCGTGGGCAAATCTCGAAAAAGTGGCAAAAGAGACCGGCAAGCCCAAAAAAGACGATGAAGAGGGAAAAATCAAAGAGGCGGTCAAAGAGATAAAAGAAAAACTCGCGGGTAAGCATCCCTGTCAATTTCTTGCTGAAGAACAAGTCAGGGTTGGCAAAAGCCCCATATCAAATTGGGCGCGCAAAATTTACTGGCCTCGCGAAGTATTGCGGGATGAGTTTCTTGCAATAGCCAAAGCTCAAAAGGGCAATTTCCCGGAACTTTTAAGAAAAGCGGACTGGCTGCTCTACGGTGATTCGCAGCTAAAGAAAAAGGGCGGGGAATCATTTCATGTCTTTTTCAAAACTACCGAGGCTCGGAATCCCGGCGTGCTCGGACTACGCTGGCCGCGTTTTGATAACCGCGGTCCGGCTTTGGATTCGTTGCGGCCTGTCGATGAGGACGGGCGCCCGCTTCATGTCGTCCGTAAGAACAAGCAAGCTTTTACCGGGGCACAATGGGAACTGGCGTTGATGAATTTCCGGGTGCTCGATTGCGAAACTCGCCAGAAGCTCGATCCGCGTATTCATTTTCCAGTGTTTATCGAGAATCTACGGAATGAATGGAACAAAAAGGGCAAGGTCACGGAAGCCCGCCTGAAAAAATTGGCGGAACCTTTTGCCGGCAAGTTTCTGTTGATTGAAGACCAGAAGCCCCTGACGCCTGAATCCGGCACAGGTCGAGCCCGCTACTCGTCGCCGACATTGGCGATAATAAAAAAGGAAATCAGCGAAGGCCGGAGGGTTGATCCACCGCAACCGATCTTGCAACGGAAAGGCGAGAGTGTCGAAGATGCGTTGAACCGGTATTTGGCGGACATAAAGCATCCACTGGTGCGGCATCGGTTGGTGTTGTTCCGTCGCCTTTTGAAGCAGCTTGTTTTGAAGCACGGCCAACCAGAGATGATTGTGCTCGAAGCTGTCCGCAGCCTCGCGCTTGGTCAGAAAGCGAAGAACGAACTGAATAAAAGGAATGAGCAGTTTCGGAAAGAACGAGAGATTGCCCGCGAGCAACTGTCATCCAATAAAGAATCATTTTCGCGCAAAGCCATTCAACGCTATCGGCTCTGGCAGGAGGCAAAAGGCCGGTGCCCATTCTGCCTGCAAACAATTGAGCGGACGGATTTGGGCCACGGTGCGGACATTGAACATCTTGTCCCACGCGCCGTTGTCGATTGCAACGAGTTTCATAACCTCACGGTGGCGCATATTAAATGCAACCGGGAATTAAAGGGTGAACGGACTCCGTTTGCCGCCTTTGCTGGAACTTCCAACTGGCCACATATCAAAGACCACGCTGAACGAACCTTTTCCGGCCGCAAGCTGGAAATCTTTTTAAGTCCCAATGCCGAAGAACTGATTGAGCAAAAATCCGATCTGCAACACACGGCCTACATTGCTCGCGTCATTCGCCACATATCTCTGGTTCAACTCGGCTGGTTGAACGATGCCGGACGCGATCCGACGCCCGACAAACAAAACCCTGCTTTGAGTTTTCAAGTCACTAACGGCCAGCTTACCAGTCGGCTCCGCAAAGCATGGGGATTGAATCAAATTCTGCATCCACTCCCGGCGGGCAAGCGTTGGGATGAACTGACCGACGAGGAACAACAACAATTCACGGAGAAGAATCGCGGCGACCTGCGGCATCATGCGCTGGATGCAATGGTGATTGCCTGCACGCTGCCTTGGCTGGCGCACCGCACACACGGAGCCAAAGATGCCCTCGGTCGGCATGGTTGGTGGACACAAGATGAGAAACAGCGCAGCAAAGCCTCCAATCCTTTGTTTCCAAATGAAGGCCAGATGCACCAGGTGGTGAAGAAAGCGATTGAAAAAGTTGTCCCCAAACACCACGAATCTCGAAGCAACCACAAACGAACATACGCGACTACAGTTTACGGAAAAATTGCACCGGACATCTATGTGTCTAGAGAAAAATTGATCGATTTGAAGCAGACGGACTTTCGAGACTTTCATCCAAAAGATTTGGGTGCTTACTTTGATGCCGCTTGGGATCGATTTAAGAGCGAGACGCCAGCCATTGAAGCTCTTTTGAAAAAAACTAACAATAAGCTCCCGTCTGTGTTCGTGGAAAAAATGTGCTTTTCCCATTTTCAAAAGTGGCGTCACGAGAAAGCTCCCACATTCTTCTGGCCGGACCGAGTCAAAATTCCCATTAGGAGCGTAAAGCTGATTGCGCCGGTGAACGATAATTCCGTTTTGCGTTTTGCTCAGGGAACACCGGGATTTGTCAAACGCACCACATTCAAAGAAGTTCATGTTTATCCTAAAGCCGACGGAAAGGGTTTTGTGCCGGTCTTTATCCCTTATTGGAGGGGAGATAAACCACTTGGCATGGCTGAAGTATTGCCCGGTTCAAAGCCTGTAACAATTTTACGTAAGCGTTCAATCATTAAAACGGTAAAGCCGCTCTCGACAGGGCATCCACCCGGTTATTATTGCCTTTATGAGCTTGGACAGGTTCAGCCGTATTTACTCCCGCCACACATCGCAAAAAAAGAGGAAGCCATCGCGAGTTTTGGAATTAAGAAATCTGGCATCAAACCGCGCTGGCCGGATCTGATTAAAGCTCTCGGTTATGAGCTACCACATCCTCCATCTATTAAGCCACAGTCTCAAAGTCCGCATCAAGCTTGACCAGCTTCATATCACGGATTCGGAGAGCGGCACGGAAAAAACCGTGCCGCTGGCGGACGTGGCGGTCATTGTCTGCGCGACACGGGATACGGAGTTTTCGGCGAGTTCGTTGCGGCGCATGGCGGAGCTCAATGTCCTGCTGCTGGTCTGCAACGAAAAATTTGAGCCCTGCGCCATCACCCTACCGTACTTTCGACCCACAAACACGGAATTGCTCCGCCGTCAAATCGAATGGCAGCCGGAATGGAAATCCGCCATGTGGCGGCAAATCATCACCGCAAAGGTCCGCAACCAGGCCGCTAACGTCGCGCACTTGAAACGCGCCCACACGGTTTTGACCAGCATCGCGGAACGATGCGCGAATCCCAAAGTTGTAGGAGATGACATTTCAGCCCCGCCCGAAGATCAGAGTCTCGTCACCTCGTCTCCTACGGTCAGAAAACCCTCCCTAGCCACCCTTACAGCGTCCAAACGTGCCGCCTTCCTGTTGGATTCGCCTAACGCCTGTGAATCCCGCGCGGCTCGTCACTATTGGAAGCACCTCTTGCCGCGTTTGAGCGACTGGCAAGAGACGGATGAGAAACGGCGCGTTCCAGGGACGCGAGAAGGCGTGAATGGAATGTTGGATTACGGCTATGCCATTCTGCGAACGGCTGTGTTGCGGTCGTTGGCCGCGCATGGGTTTATTGCCGCGATCGGCATTGCCCATGCGCCCAAGGCCGGAAGTTTTGCGTTGGCCGATGACGTTATGGAACCGCTGCGTCCGTGGATTGACCGCGAGTTGCGGCAGTTCGTTCAAGGCGGCAAAAGACCAATGCAGGAATGGATGAGGCAGGCGGTTTCGGTCTTACAGCTCGAAGTTACCATCAACCGAAGCAAGTTACGCCTGCTCAATGCAATTGATGTTTATGTGCAAAGTTTCGCGGATGCCGCGTTGTCACGGGCACCCCTGTTGCTGAAGATTCCGATGCTTCCGTGAACGACGAACCCTACAACCCGCCCGATGAGGAAGAGTTGTTGCCAGATGAACGCCCGCGCCGCTCAAGGTATGCAATTTCCGATCCGACCGATTTGGAGTGGAAAAAATCTCCTCTCCAAAAATCCCCTGTTTTCCAACTTCAACTCTCAACGTCTGCCGATCCGTCGTCTCG